>NZ_JAWOQO010000090.1:0-1556 GCF_033337345.1 Vibrio sp. YT-18
GAAAACCGTGTTGAGTCGATGCGACCTTTTGAAATTGGCGAACCTTATCTTGTCTCTGATGTGGGTGAATACAACCAAAACCTGTCTAACACCGATTGGTTTTCCTCCGTGTTTGTTGAGCCTGACTTAAGCAAGCTTGAAGATGGGCGCGAGTTGCCGATTAAAGTCTCGTTAGCGCCTGCTGCGAAAAACCAAATTGAAACCGGTATTGGTTACTCCACCGATACGGGTGTGCGCGGTACTTTAAAATGGAAAAAACCATGGGTAAGTGCACGCGGTCATAGCTTTAATACGGCGCTTTCTCTCTCCAAACCAGAACAAACCATCACCGCCGGCTACAAAATTCCATTAGACGACGTCTTACGTGAATACTATCAATTGCAATTTGGTCTGAAGCATTTGGACAACCGTGATACTGAGAGTTTGGAATCAAACCTTGCGGTAGAAAGACACTGGTTAACCGACGGTGGTTGGCACAAAACCGTGTACGTTCGTCACTTGTACGAAAACTTCTCGCAAGGTTTGCAAGATGATGGCGTGCAGTTTGTGCTTCCTGGCGCAACCTTTTCGCGTACTCGTGTCCGTGGTGGCAGTATGCCAATGTGGGGCGATAAGCAAAGCGTAACGGTTGAATACGGCGATCCGGCGCTACTATCTGAAACGCGAGTATTGCGTTTGCTTGGGCGATCTTCGTGGATTCGTGGCATCGGCGAAAACCATCGTGGTTTGTTCCGTCTCGAAGGGGGGGCTAATATCACGGAGGAATTTGAAAAGCTTTCGCCATCGTTGCGTTTCTTTGCTGGTGGTGACAACAACATCCGTGGTTATGGCTATGAATCCATCTCACCTGTCGATGAAAGTGGCGCATTAACGGGTGCGAAATACATCTTAAGCAGCACCTTAGAGTATCAATATCGTGTTTACGGCAACTGGTGGGCCGCAACGTTCTACGATATTGGTGATGCGTTTAATGACACACCTGAATGGAAATCTGGTGCCGGGGTTGGTATTCGATGGGCTTCACCTGTGGGACCGGTAAGCTTCGACTTTGCGTGGGGGCTGGATGAAAAGCCAAACAACGAATTCCGCATCCACTTCTCTTTGGGGCCTGAGCTATGATCAAAAAGATGTTTAAGTGGACCAAGTGGTTATCACTAAGTTTGATTGGTCTGCTGTTGTTAATCACTATTTTTGTCGCAACGGTACTGTTTACCCATCCAGGATTGAAGTTGGCGATTTGGGGCGCAGAGAAAGCCTTACCTCAACTCAAAGTCGAGAACATTCAAGGTTCGCTATTCCCTCGTTTTGCACTGCAAAATGTCAGCTTTGTTGATGAGTCTTTACATATTGATGCGAAAGTCGAGCGCCTTGCGTTGGCGATTAACTTCCGCTGTTTCTTTGACCCAAAAGTGTGTGTTGATGAACTGGCGCTGCAAGGTGTTAACTTCCAAATGCCAGAATTGCCACCTGCCAGTGAAGAGCCTGAAGAAGAAACACCACCGCTGCGTTCTATCAGCACGCCAGTGCCAATTTTTGTCAATAAAGTCAGCTTTAAT
>NZ_JAWOQO010000091.1:0-1554 GCF_033337345.1 Vibrio sp. YT-18
ACTTTAGTAGTTGCGAATAGCGCGAAATGCGGCTTGCAACTTCTGTGAATCTTTTTTCCCCGGTGCGCTTTCTACTCCAGAGTTTAAATCTAATCCCAAGCAGCCTAATTTTGCTGCTTGCTGTGCATTTTCAGGCGACAGTCCACCTGCCAGCATGATTTGACTTGGATCGCCGATCAAAGACCAGTCGAACACGTGGCCTGTGCCGCCAGTTTGAGTACCAACTTGAGCATCCAGTAGGTGACGGTCAATGTTGTCTGCGAGCAAGGATGGCTTTGTATCCGCCACGCCGTAGGCTTTCCAAATCTCGACGCCAACGGGTAGTTCTGTTTTGAGCTGGTTGACGTACTCTTGATCTTCTAGCCCATGTAACTGCACGGCTTTTAAACCCAACGACGTTACGATTGAGGCGACATAATCAACGTCGTGATTTTGGAACACGCCAACATAATTAAGTGGCGCGCCGCTCATGGTTAGGCGAGCACTTTCAAAATCGACCGCTCGTTTCGATTTCTCAACGAAAATCAGACCACCAAATACTGCGCCTGCTTGATACGCTTTTGCCGCATCATCTGGGTGAGTCAGACCGCAAACCTTATTTTCACCTAGCGTTACTTTACGAACCGCAAGTTCTAAGTTGTCTTCCGCCATCAGCGAGCTGCCAATCAAAAAGCCGTCTGCATATTCTGCTAAGTCACGAACTTGTTGATGAGTGTAAATGCCAGACTCTGAAATAACCGTTGCGTTTGGTGCAAGCTTACGAATGGTTGGCGCAAGCTCTTTAGTTCGGTTTAAATCCGTTGTTAAGTCGCGCAAGTTGCGGTTGTTTATACCGATAACTTTAGCGCCAAGCTGAACTGCGCGGTGAAGCTCTTCTTCGTTGCTGACTTCCGTTAAAATGCCCATGTTTAGGCTGTGCGCAGCTTCTTCTAACGCTTTGTACTCTTCGTCATTCAGTACCGAAAGCATGAGCAATACCGCATCCGCGCCATAATGACGAGCAAGGTAAACTTGGTAGGTATCGACCATGAAGTCCTTACACAACACTGGTTGTTTCACTTGTCGGCGAACTTGAGGCAGAAAATCGAAGCTACCCTGGAAGTATTTTTCATCGGTCAGAACCGAGATCGCGTCTGCGTAGTTGTTGTAAACCGACGCGATGTAGTCCAAATCGAAGTCGTTGCGAATAAGGCCTTTTGATGGCGATGCCTTTTTACATTCTGTAATGAATACGGTTTTATCGCCACTCAATGCACCATAAAAACTGCGATCTGACGGCAATAGATCCGACTGAAAAGTGCTCAGATGCTGTGATGCTTTTCGCTCTGCTACCCATTGGTATTTATCGCGAACAATTTTGGCAAGCACTTCCGCCATTTCTGCTTCTTTTTTTGAGACGTGCTCTGATAAGTTGTTTGCTTGCTGGGTGTTGAAGTCAGTCATCTTCATCTGCTCCTTAAGCGTGTGCTGCAAGTTGCTGTACCAATTGGAAAGCTTTGCCTGAGTTCATAGCCTCGATCGCTTGCTGCGTGTTGGCTTTTAAAACTTCGTGGC
>NZ_JAWOQO010000092.1:0-1551 GCF_033337345.1 Vibrio sp. YT-18
ACACTAAAAACACTCATTTATATAAATGAGAATATAAAAATAACGTAAATAATAGGGAAAAAGTATGTTTAAAAAGAGCACACTTGCCATTCTGATCGGGGCTACTATTTCGCTTGTTGGATGTGGTTCCAATGATAAAACTGAAATCCGTTTACCACAGGCGCCAACTTCAGAATTTACTAACGTGATTGATCGTACTGGTAATCCAACTTACCTGCGTGATTACGACAGTTATTCGAACCTGAAGTACAACGCACTCACGGACAACGGCGCGTGGCATGGCCATTTGCTACCTGAAGATGCGGCGGGTTATGGCGCTTTCGGCGGTATTATGCAAGTGACGCAAGAGTACGCGCATTTTATGTCTGGCCAAACGTTCGACAAGCTCACGTTGACCGACAAAGTGAGTGGCCAAACTTACGATTTATCGAACGCAGAAGCGAAAGTCTATTCCATTCCAGGTGCGTTAGTGCAGGTGTTGGACTTGGACGATATTCACGTGCAAATGGTGCTGCGCTTCGTGACTGACCGCTCTTCGCTGGTGGAAACGCTCATCACTAATAAAACTGATCGTGATATGAACTTGGCGTTGGAGTGGGACGGCGAGTTGGTGAAATACGCGCTGTCGACGCGCAAAGACCAAACTGTGGCGCAGTACTACCCAGATTACAAGCGCCAGATTTCGACCATCGAGAACGGCATTAAAATTAACTTTAGCGAGATGAAAGACAACTGGGCGATCCGTAATGACCGCGATGCCGAGTTCCGCATTACTCGTTCTCTACCGACGAAGACGTTCACCAACGAAACCTCATTCAGTTCTACCGCGGAGATGAGCCTACCAGCTGAGCAAACATCGGCGGTTTATACGGCGTATTCTAACCTGCACAATGCGAAAGAAGTGCAGTCAGAATCGTTGAAATTGCAAGATGTATTGGCGAATCCAACTCAATACATGGAAGCGTCGAAAGCGCGTTGGGACGGCTATTTAGCGAATGGTCTTATCAACAAAGAAGCGACAGCAGACCAAGCTCGCGTAGCGGTAAAAGCGATGGAGACCCTAAACGGTAACTGGCGCTCTGCGGCGGGCGATATTGAACAAGCGACAGTCACGCCATCGGTCACTGCGCGTTGGTTCTCTGGTAACTTAACGTGGCCGTGGGATTCGTGGAAACAAGCGTACGCGATGGCGCATTTCAACCCAGATGTTGCGATGGACAACATTCGCACGGTATTCCAAGAGCAAGTTCAAACTGATGACAAGATTCGTCCGCAAGACAAAGGCTACTTGCTGGATGTGTTGACGTACACCAAACCTGTTAGTCGTGGTGGTGCTGGCTCTGAAAACTGGAACGAACGCAATACGAAACCTTCGTTGGCGGCATGGTCTGTGATGGAGGTGTATCACGCTCTCGTGAACCAGTTTGATCGCCCAGAAGACGCGCAAAAATTCATTGATGAAATGTATCCGAAGTTGGTGGCATACCACGATTGGTGGCTATCCAACCGCGACCACAACCAAAATGGTGTGCCTGAATACGGCGCGGCAGT
>NZ_JAWOQO010000093.1:0-1546 GCF_033337345.1 Vibrio sp. YT-18
AAAGCGGATCTTGTCATCCTAGATCGCCAGCTACCTGACGGTGACTCCGTACAACATCTCCCTGAATGGAAGAAAATTAAAGACGTTCCAGTTATCTTGTTAACGGCTCTTGTTACCGTTAAAGATAAGGTAGCTGGTTTAGACTCTGGTGCAAATGACTATCTTACAAAACCGTTTGCAGAAGCTGAATTGTTCGCGCGTATTCGTGCTCAATTGCGTGCGCCTGACTCTGCTGATCAAGCTAATGCAGATAAAGTGATGACGAAAGATCTGGAGATCGATCGCGCAACACGTGAAGTTATCTTCAAAGGTGATTTGATCACGTTAACTCGTACTGAGTTTGATTTGCTTCTGTTCTTGGCGTCAAACCTAGGCCGCGTTTTTACTCGTGATGAACTACTAGACCATGTATGGGGTTACAACCATTTCCCTACAACACGTACTGTAGATACCCACGTACTTCAACTTCGTCAGAAATTGCCAGGCCTTGAAATCGAAACGCTTCGTGGCGTAGGCTACAAGATGAAAGCATAGTCGATAATGAAAACGCTACTCCCTGTAGTTCTCTCGTTAGCGTTAGTGAAACCAGTCCATGCGATGGACTGGTTTCAAACCAATACGCCACTGACACAAGCTCATCAACACCTGCTTGAAGATGACCTCGCAGGGATGTTCAACTCGTTGGTTGAGTTATGGCAAACAGAGCCAAGCAAAGATCTAACTCCTCATCTCAATGACTTACTCGGTCAATCTCTTTCGAAAAATTGTGGCAAATCACTGACAGGTGTTACCTTGCCTGATTGGATCAGTGGCGTAAACGTGATTCGTCAAACTATCCAAAGTCCGGGGCGCGATACTTTCCGTTTGGTGATCAAACTTAGAGCGACAACAGATATTGAAGACATATCGTTTCGTCGTTGGGTTGATGAATCTATCTCTGGTGACAGCTCTTTCAGTTATGAAGAGCAAGCTGATGGGACAGAAATAGCAAACGAACGCAGTTTTCTCAAGCGATACAACCTCACAGGTAAACTGGAAGCCGGTTTGTATCACTTGTCCGTTGTATCTAAAGATAAACAAGTTTACCGAACTTGGGTGATACTCGGAGACTCAAACTCCTCCCAATATGTTCGCTGGACATCAAAAGAGAACTGGAAAGTAGAAAAGAGTGCACTTCGCAATCCTCATTGCCCATTACATCAATTAGAAGTCGGTCTGTACGACTATGTGGATGGCCAGTATGAGCAGATGTGGAAGAAAACCTACGAATCTAATTACCCAAACTCACTTGAATTAGCTGGTGTACCAAACGATAGATATGTTTTAGCGGTAAGTATCAACAGTAGACGTTGGCAAGGGGACATAATTGTTGAGCAAGCTCAAACAATCAGCCGTACTTATGATCTTTCTCAGGAAGAATAATTAAAGAAATAACATTTGTGCCGATATAAGTTCAGGAAGAACTAAAAACACAAGTGTAGTATGAAAACCCAATTCAAAATTTTAGCCACCACCATTACAGCATCACTATTTGCGAATGTCGCTT
>NZ_JAWOQO010000094.1:0-1535 GCF_033337345.1 Vibrio sp. YT-18
GTTGTTCTTGCACAACTAATTTTAGTTCCCCCTTTAGAAACGGGAGATTCGTATTTCGGTGATTTCGATCGCGTTTACGTTGTTTTTCAAGCAAGTCGCCATATTTTTACAATTTAGTAACGTAAACGATTGCTCTCTGCACACGTTTCAGGGATCGAGAGTGTCCTGAATTCTGTGTAACTGTCTAAACTTAAGCCTTAAAGGCTAAGGATAGACAATATGGATAAGAAAGCACTCGAAGCTTTTGCTCGTGAAGCGGCGAAGTCAATTAAGACAGAATCTGACCTGGATGACTTCCGAAAAATGTTAACCAAGGTGACCGTTGAAACAGCGTTAAACGCTGAACTCGATGAGCACCTTGGATATCTAAAACACCAATCCAGAACCAGCTCCAACTCCCGCAATGGTTACTCGGGTAAGTCAATCATCACCGATGATGGAGAGGTCGATATCGACGTCCCTCGCGACCGTGAAGCCAGCTTTGAACCTCAACTCGTCCGCAAGCACCAAACTCGATTCCAATCCATGGACGACAAGATATTGAGCCTATACGCGAAAGGCATGACCACACGTGAAATCGTCGCAACGTTCAAGGAAATGTATGATGCTGATGTCTCACCAACGCTGATATCGAAAGTAACCGACTCGGTGCTTGAGCAAGTGATTGAATGGCAGTCGCGACCTCTCGACGAAATTTACCCTATCGTCTATCTCGATTGCATCGTGGTTAAGGTGCGCCAAGACAAGCAAGTCATCAACAAAGCGGTCTATCTTGCGTTAGGGGTCAACATGGAAGGCCAAAAAGAACTGCTCGGTATGTGGCTCTCTGAAACGGAAGGTGCCAAATTCTGGCTTAATGTGCTGACTGAGCTTCAAAACCGTGGGGTAAAAGACATCCTTATCGCTTGCGTTGACGGACTCAAGGGCTTTCCTGACGCTATCAACACTGCGTTCCCAGAGACGCAAATACAGCTCTGTATCGTCCACATGGTGCGAAACTCGGTCAAGTACGTCCCTTGGAAAGACTACAAAGCGGTGACGACTGACCTGAAGAAAATCTACCAATCAGCCACAGAAGATGAGGCTCTGCTGGCTCTAGAGCAGTTCTCTGACCGATGGGATAGTAAGTATCCTCAAATCAGTCGCTCTTGGACGGCGCATTGGGACAACCTCAACACCCTGTTTCACTACCCAGAGGATATTAGCCGAGCCATTTACACGACTAACGCCATTGAATCCCTCAACAGCGTTATTAGAAAAGCGATCAAGAAGCGCAAGCTCTTTCCAACGGATGAATCAGCTAGAAAGGTGATCTACTTGGCTATCCGAGATGCTTCCAAGAAGTGGACGATGCCGATTAGAAACTGGCGACAAGCTCTAAACCGCTTTATGATTATGTTCGAAGACCGACTCACTGAATACATGTAACCCTGACAGTTACACAGAATTATTTACAGGGTCCAGGGATCGAATACACCTCATCGATATAACGCCAGTCTCACGTCTGCGCACCAACTCCATGTATTAAAAATTGA
>NZ_JAWOQO010000095.1:0-1529 GCF_033337345.1 Vibrio sp. YT-18
TAACGCCTGAGCTCAGCCGACCGAAACCGCGTAGCGGTTTTGGGTCGGCTGCAGCGATTTGTTGGGCGATAGCTTGCCACATTCTCTCAACGATTGGGATTTGATGTACTTTCCGCACTTTGTAGCGCGACCACATCATGCTCCCCCTGGCCGCGAGAGCCCTTCACTCGGGAAACACAAGACAGACCGAGCACGACTGTTGCAAGGGTCAAACAGTACACGACAACCGGCCAAGCCGTGTTGCGCGGCAACAGCGAAATGATCAACGTTCCGATGCTTCCTAGCAGTACACCGCCCAAGCAGAAGTAGACTGCCGTGACCGTTCCAGCAACATGGTCGAATCCTCGAAGAGCGCCATTGGGCGCCACAGATACCGCTGTGGCGACACCAATACCCACTAGCCACATTGGAGCAATAAAGCCTAACACGGACTGCGAAGCCCATATTTCGGTGATGGCAAGCAATACTGCTCCAGCTATCAGGCATCCCATTCCCATTCGCAAGACACTTGGGCTGCCCCACTTGGGTATCACACGCCCCATAAAACGAGCCGTAAACACCATGGCAATTGCCACTGTGGCGAACAGCAGGCTGAAGCCAAGCTGAGACACACCTTGCCTGCCCATCATTAGTCCGGGCGCAATGGAGAAAAAGACGAAGAAGCTACCCATTCCAGCGGCGTAACACAACGTGTACAACCAGAAGTTCAGGCACTTAACGGGGAGTAGCAGCTGCGACCATTGCAAGCCCGCAACTCGTTGCACCCGGGTTTCAGGCCAGAATCGCCACGCTGCTGCAGATGCAGCGATCATGCCCAAACCTAGAAACGCAAAGATAGCCCGCCACCCAAGCCACATGTCGACGAGCGCTCCGAGCAATGGGCCTACCGCCGGGACCATGGCCAGCATGGATCCGAGTATGCCGTAAATGACATTACTTTCCTCGCGACCTGCGTAAATGTCACGTACTGTTGCAAATGTGGAAACAAGGCACGCCGAGGCACCACAAGCCTGAAGAATCCGAAGCCCCAGAAAGACTTCAGCCGATGACGTAAGAGCGAGGCCCATTGACGCCACAACGTAGGCGAGGCCACCTCCCAGTAGAACGGGGCGGCGCCCCAGTCGGTCCGATAGCGGTCCAAACAAGAGCTGACCGGCACCAATCATGACCAAGTACGTTGTCAGCGTAAGCTGAATTGTGCTCGCTGTCGTACCAAGCGCGTTTGGCATAAACGGCACTGCTGGCAAGTACATGTCCATGCCGAGTGATGCCAATAAATCGAACGGTGATAACAACAACACCGTGGCGGCAAGGGAGTACCGCCAACTAAAGTTTTTTGAGCGCACGAAACCATCTCCTTGAACAAAGGATTTGGCGGCGCTCCCGTAGAGCAAAAGGATTCATGAGAACGCCGCAACAACCGAAAAATGAAGGTTGCTGCGGCTTACTTGTCTGCGTTCTTGGAAGTGCTCATCTGCTGACTATCTCATGATTGAATTTGAATCGTAACAACTTTCAAGCAACTCTGC
>NZ_JAWOQO010000096.1:0-1519 GCF_033337345.1 Vibrio sp. YT-18
GTTTTTTCGCACGCACATACTTAAACATCGATGAACCATCAATCAGCTTCAGCTCAATGTCCAACCCTGCCAATTTTGCCTGTTCACGCAAGAAAGCAATACGCGGTGTATGAACTGGAGATGAGTACGTCAATTCAAAGCTCAAACGCTGACCTTTATCATTCACGCGAATACCATCGGAACCAATCTTATCGAAGCCCGCAGCTTCAAACGCTGCCGCCGCTTTTTCTGGTTCAAACTTTGGCGCTGTCACATCTGGTAACGTGTACTTACCATGCCCAAAGCCCGTTGGGTTGGGTTTACGACTGTAGTCTCCACGCATAACATTCTCGATCATGCCGTCGAAATCTGTCGCGTAAGTGATCCCTTTGCGAATGTTTAAGTCATCAAGTAGAGGCATGGCCGTGTTTATCCAAACGCCACCAGCACCAACTGGATATTGGTTGTAACCCCAGAACTTCTCAATATAACCCTTTTGATAAGGGGCAGTATTGGATTTGTCATGCCATAGACTTGGCAAAACCAATCCAAATGCGTCCAACTTACCTTTTTCGAAGTGCTTCATCGCAATATCACTATCGCGGATAACCGTGATACGAATTTTGTCGACGTTATAGCGATTCTCGTAGTACTTATTGGTATAACCCCACCAGTCCTCACCTACGTGCTTAAAGGTAACGCTTTTACCTTTTTTGACGTCGGCTAAGTAATAAGCGCTGGTGGTTGGTTCACTTTTAAAGTTGTAGTAGCGCACAAAATCATCATGAATGCCGTCACCGTTCTCGTCTTTCTTCGGATTCGCATAGAAATGAGCAGGACGAGGACGTAGCGCCCCCATTCTCAACAACAACTCTTCTGGATTGAGCTCTTTCGCGGCCTTCACGGCGAAGGTGTGATCGTCAAATTTGATAACATCAGCAACCGTTTTGTTGTAATAGTCGTTGTACCAAGGCTCTAAAATGTCTTTCGAGCGGTAAAACTTAAGCATAAAAACAAAATCGTCTGCCGTGACTGGCTTGCCATCCGACCATTTAGCTTGTGGGTTCAGTTTGAAATAAACCGTTTTATTGTCACCCGCTAATGCCCACTCATTGGCTAGCTCAGGGATGAATTCAAGCGTATCTGGGTGGCGAACCACCAACCCTGGCGTTTCATCCAAGATGAAAGAACGTAAACCAGAGTTTGCATCAGGACCAACACTGCGTAGAGTCTGAGGAAAGCTCGACATGAAAGTGCGGTAAGTCCCGCCACGCTTTGCTTCAGGAGAGCCATATTGAGGCTCATCCCAGTTCGTTTGCCAGTTTAAGTCAGTCGGTAGCGTCGCTGACATCGCACCAAAACTTAGGGCGCTTAGCGTGGACGCTAAAATTATTCTTTTCATAAAACTTCCCTTTTTTATGTTTTGCTCACAATGCATGCTTAAACATAGCGTGTGAATTTTTTCGGGTCGAAAGCCGCTCGAATCGCTTCACCGATAAAGGTGACCATCACAAGTACCAGTACAATGGAAGTCACAACA
>NZ_JAWOQO010000097.1:0-1502 GCF_033337345.1 Vibrio sp. YT-18
TTGTTTGGTCATAACCTTTTTCCTCGATGACTAACGTAGGCTTGAGTGTTCAGCCAGTGTTCTGAATAGTTTGTTGTTGTATTGGATTGAAATGCGCTGGACTCACGTGCAGCGAAAATTGTGGTGTCTTCGTCATTCATCTGTTGTTGATGGCGCTCTTGACCTTGGTCGGCACCTACATTGACATCAACATGGACGAAGTTTTGTTCTTGTAGTTCAGTGCGTAAGCGTTCCGATACTTGCATCAAGGCTTCACGTGTTGCCGCCGTGTTTGCGTTGATCTGTACGCTCAATCGATCGCCCTCAACACGAACGAGTAAATCCAGTTTGCCTAGATCGGGCGGATCGAGACGTATTTTCGCTTCCTGAACACTTTGCTGTGCTTGCAAGGTGACTCGGTCATGCAGCACTTGCATCATCTGCTCGCCCCATTTGCCTGCACTTGTGTCCACTTTCACTGCTGCCCACTCTGAGCCTTGCGTATGAGCATGCGCCACTGCCGCAGCGCTCACTGCTTGAGCGGACGGAGCAGAAGTTTGAACGTTCAGTGGTGCAGTCGTTGCTTGCCCTTGCGCTGGTTGGTTCAACAATGCTTGAAAGTCTACGGCAGAGGTGTTCACGCGTGCATTCGCAGAAGTCGTTTGGCTAATTTGAACATCTTGCTGTTGCGGTGATGTGTTTAACAAGGCATTAGCT
The DNA here is from genome assembly GCF_033337345.1 of Vibrio sp. YT-18. Lineage (NCBI taxonomy): Bacteria > Pseudomonadati > Pseudomonadota > Gammaproteobacteria > Vibrionales > Vibrionaceae > Vibrio > Vibrio sp. YT-18. Next base: position 697 of record NZ_JAWOQO010000097.1, read on the forward strand.
TGCGCTGGGCTTGTTGTTTTTGCTTCACCTTTTACTTCCAACGGATTGACTTTGTTGAACGACGCAACCGATTTCTCAGCCATGTTTAGCATGCCTTGCGTCAAGGTTTGCGCTTGCGCTGCAAGGTCTGGTGTTTCAGTTGGTGTTGTTGCACTCAGAAGAACATTCATTCCTGTGGTGTCAACAGCAGCATTTTCTTCCGTTGTTGCAGTTGTCGCCTCTTTGCGCTCTTCGCTTGAGAAAGTTTGTGCAGCAAGGCGAAAGCTTGGTACTGCTTGCTCTGATAATGCTGCGGATTGATTCAGAGGTGTTTGCCCTGAAGCACTGCGCTGCGAAAAGCCTTGAACGTTTTTTGCTTGCGTGATTCGGCCTTCTGAAGATGAAGTGGCATTTGACGATGGCAGTGAAGAAGAAATCATCATTGTGTCATCTCCATTGTCATCGCTAGTTGATATGCCATGGCACGCTCTTGTTGATCGTTCGCCATGTTCATCTCTTTTTTGAGCTCACCAGTGGCTTTCTCTAATGCAGCAAAAGCATCCGCGTGCACGGATTTAGCACGCTGAATCTCAGGTGCTAATTTGGGATCTTTCAAAAACGGCTTATGACTGATAAGCAGCTCTCGAAGCTGCAAATCATGGCGTTTTAGCGCGTGCCAATCCGCCGTCTTAGTGGCGAATTGGATTAGCTGAGATAAGTGACGGAATCGCTCTGGCGATACTTTATGCTTGTTGTCCAAAATTCATCCAACCTTCACGAATATTACCCATTACACGTTCGACGTTCATTAAACGGTCAGCGTCATT
>NZ_JAWOQO010000098.1:0-1486 GCF_033337345.1 Vibrio sp. YT-18
AACATGACGCAAGAGCAGCATGTGGCCGCTTGTAGCAAAATGGGATACGAAGAAGGGTATTTTCATCAATCTTTGGAAACTGGCGAGCAGCCAGTCGCTGATGATCATAATACACAGCTTCAAGTGAATATTTTTGATTCCAGCGACGACTACGGCAAATACGCGGGGCCAATCTTTGATATCAGTACCAACAACGGCGGCATGTACCTTGAGGGTGATCCGTCCAAGCCGGGCAATATTCCTAACTTTGTCGCTTATGAAGCGTCTTACGCGAACCCTGACCATTTTGTTTGGAACTTAGAACATGAATACGTGCATTACCTAGATGGCCGATTCGACCTTTATGGCGGCTTTGGTCATCCAACTGAAAAGGTAGTGTGGTGGAGTGAAGGCATTGCAGAATACATCGCAAACGAAAAAGACAATCAAGCGGCGTTAGATACGATTCGAGACGGCTCAACTTACACCTTGAGCGAGGTTTTTGAAACAACATACGATGGCTTTGATGTTGACCGAATTTATCGCTGGGGCTATCTGGCCGTTCGATTTATGTTTGAGCGACATAAAGATGATGTAAACCAAATGCTGGTGGAAACACGCCAAGGTAATTGGAGCAATTACAAGGCGACCATCAATCAATGGGCAAACCTATACCAGAGCGAGTTTGAACAGTGGCAACAGTCATTGGTTTCAGGTGGCGCTCCTAATGCAGTAATAACCGCAAACAATGAGGGAAAAGTCGGTGAAAGCATTACATTCAGCAGTGAGAACAGTACGGATACAGACGGGCAAATCGTCAGTGTGTTGTGGGACTTCGGTGATGGCACGACCAGCACACAAACCCAGCCGACGCACCAATATGGGAGTGAAGGTCAGTACACGGTCAGTTTAACAGTGACAGATAATGACGGTTTGACAGCTACCGCGGCCCACAATGTGACGGTTTCGGCGACTGGCGGCAGTAGTACGCTTCCGCAAGATTGCGCGGTACAAAGCAAAGTGAGTGGTGGTCGTTTAAATGCTGGCGAGCCTGTCTGTTTGTCAAATCAGCAAACCATTTGGCTGAGTGTGCCGGCAGTTAATGAACATGCGAACATTGCTATCTCAACTGGCAATGGCACGGGTGACCTCAAAATTGAATACAGCAACCTAGGCTGGCCAGATGGTTCAAACCTACATGGTTGGTCAGACAATGCTGGTAACAAAGAGTGCATAACCGTTTCAAACCAAGCCAATTATTGGGGCTATATCAAAGTCTCTGGCAGTTTTGAAAATGCCGCGATTGTTGTAGATTTTGACGCGGAAGCTTGCCGAGAGTAACGCGCATTTTGACACAAATAAACGCCCTGTCATATTGGCAGGGCGTTTTTGTATCTGGTCATCGGCGGAGCGTATTTAGTGCTTTCTGTGACGACTAATGAGTGTTAATCATATTTATTTGTGCAAAGAAAAGCTTTCAGCAACAAGAAGAGGTGCGCACATAGGC
>NZ_JAWOQO010000009.1:0-239038 GCF_033337345.1 Vibrio sp. YT-18
CTTTAAAATACAAAACGCCCGATGAAGTACATCGAGCGTTTTAGTTAAAAAGTGTCAACCCATATCAGGACGGGTCAGATTGATGAAACGACGCACTAACTTAGTACTGGTCCCTGATTGAGTGTGGAATCACTTTTTTGTGAGGATCTTGAAGCGATAGGCTCGGAAGCCACTGTTTTGCTTTCAACAAGCGGTTCAACAGGACCATCAAGTTTCTCTTGCTCTGGGTGAACATGCTCAGGCAGCATTGCCCATGGCTTAGGTTCGCGTCGAATACTATGAAACAGCGTTAAGCTCATCACCGCGATAAAAATGGCGATAGGGAAACCGGCAATAATGGAGGCCGTTTGCATTGCTTTTAACCCTCCTGCGTATAGAAGTACTCCCGCAATGGCTGCGATCATGATCCCCCACAATACGCGTATAGAGGTAGGAGGCTCACTGTGCCCAGCGGCATCGAGGGTACATAGAACCAAGGTACCCGAGTCTGCGGAGGTAATGAAATAAGTACCGAGCAATAGACACGCAAGTACGCTAAGTAGTTTACCAAACATACCTGTATCTAGATTGTCGAATAGCGTAAACAAAGCGCGTGTCGTATCGGCTTTAGTCGCTTCAAGAATCGGGCCGCCAGAAAAATCCGCAGGTGGTGTTTGTTTGGCTTCTTGTGCCGCAGTGACTTGCTCTTGATGAGCAACACGAGCGTCTTGCTCTACCTTCAACGCTGCACCACCAAATACTGAAATCCATAAGAACGTGATCAGCGTGGGTACGATGAGAGCACCGCCGATAAGTTCACGTATTGTGCGTCCTTTAGAGATACGAGCCACAAACATGCCAACGAAAGGTGCCCAAGTCATCCACCAAGGCCAGTAATAAGCCGTCCACCAGTTTTGCCAGCCAGAGTCATTCTGTGCATCGCTCCATAAGCTCATACCGACAATGTTTTGTGCATAAAGCCCCGTACTTTCGAGTAGCGTATTTAAGATATAGCGAGTTGGACCAATGTAAAGTACGACTAGCACGAGTGCGAGTGAAAGCAGCATGTTCCATTCTGATAAACGGCGAATACCTTTTCCTACACCAGATAGCACCGACGCAACCGCACAAGTACAAAGGGAAACGATAATAAAGAGTTGAATCCCCAAACTAATGTCTAGACCAAAGGCTTGATTCAAACCAGAGTTTATTTGGATAACTCCCATCCCCAAGGTTTGAGAGATACCGAAAGCTGTCACCGCGACTGTTAGGATATCAACCGTGTGCCCGATAGGCCCATAAATACGATCACCAATCAAAGGGTACAAGATAGAGCGTAGGGTAAAAGGCAGATCTTTACGGTAGGAAAAGTAAGCTAATGCGAGTGCAACAATGATAAAGACAGACCAAGGATGTAGACCCCAGTGAAAGAATGTCAGTTTCATTGATGTTGTTGCGGCTTCATTGGTCAGGCCTTGAGTAAATGGGTTGTCAGCGTAATGCCACATCGGTTCGGCGACCGACCAGAAAATTAAGCCTATCCCCATACCTCCGGAAAAAAGCATGGATACCCAAGACAAATAACTAAACTCTGGTTTTTCGTCATCTTTACTCAAACGAATATGCCCATATCGACTAACCATAAGGTAAAGAAGAAAACCGACAACGAGTGAAACAAGTCCGATGTAAAACCACTTCATATTCTGTAGCAAAATGCCAGAAATCGTTTCGAAGTATTGGCCCGCTTGATTGGCGAGAATGGCGCAGAAAAGTACAAAACCGATAACGACGATCTTTGATGCGATTGTCACAGTCGGATTGAGTCCTTTCAATATCCCAGATGTTGCTCTCATAGGCATCCCTCACAGTGCGTTTGTTTTAACGTTATTGTTTGTTGCGTTATTGTTAATTTTTGAAAGAGAGTAGAGAGAGGGCTTTTGTGTTTCAACTGATTAATACTCATCGGTTAATGAGTATTAATCATGACAAGAAGATCATTGTTAATTAAAAGGTTATTTTTTTGTTCGAGATCAATGCATGAATGACAAAAACTCATCCAAGCCCGGCGAAAAAGTCGTTTGTTTGTTGCCGGGTTGTTAATCACAATTATCTCCACTAACACAACACGATGTTGTACGCACTGGATGCAACTCGACTCTCGGAGATATGAATATGAGCAATGTCAACCAAACCATTATTCCTGTTGAACTTGTTGATAATGTACTGAACCCAATCAGTGAAGCAACAGGAATGCCGAATCAGGCCTACACCAGCGAAGAGTATTTTACTTTTGAGCGTGATCAGGTGTTTGGTAACACTTGGGTATGTATTGGTTTTGCATCAGACCTGCTTAAAAATGGTTATGTGATGCCACTTGATTTCATGAATCTTCCACTACTCATGATGAGAAATCGCCAAGGTGAAGTCCAAGTTTTCCACAACGTATGTAGTCATCGTGGTATGAAGCTGGTTCATGAGGCAGGCGAAGTTCAAGGCATGATTCGCTGTCCTTACCATTCATGGACGTACGATCTTGACGGCAATCTAAAAGGCACACCACACATCGGTGGTATCGCAAAACACAAAGATGACCGATTTAAGTGTGAAAAGCATGGCCTTAAGCCACTTCGTTCAGCCGTTTGGATGGACATGGTATTCGTCAACTTATCGGGCAAAGCAGAAAGCTTTGAAGAGCATATCGCGCCGCTAGAGCAACGTTGGCAGCAATTCTTAGGTGAAGAAGGATTAGGGCTTCTTCGCCGCGTGAACATGGGTGGCAACTTAGAGATAGAAGTGAAAAGTAACTGGAAGCTTGCCGTAGAAAACTATTGTGAAGCTTACCACTTACCTTGGGTGCATCCGAGTTTGAACAGTTATTCTCGCCTAGAGGATCACTACAACATCATGTTTGCAGAGCGTTTTGCTGGCCAAGGTAGTCTCGCATACAACCTCTCTGATACTGCAGGAACACACTTACCTAAATTTCCAAGCTGGCCAGAAGATAAACTGCGTCATGCAGAATATGTTGCACTCTTTCCAAACGTGTTGCTTGGTATTCAAGCCGATCATGCCTTTGCGATGATGATTGAACCAATCACTGCGAATAAGAGTGTTGAGCACCTACGTGTTTTCTATGTGGGTGATGAAGCAACGAAAGATGAGTTCGCTGCGTGCCGTACTGCTACCGTTGAGTCATGGCGAGTCGTATTCGGCGAAGATATTGGAGCGGTCGAGGGCATGCAGGAAGGTCGTTACTCACCTGGCTTTGGTGGTGGTGTGTTCTCACCAGAAATGGATGTTCCGACGCATTTCTTCCAAACCTGGTTGGCAAAGCAAGTGAAAGCGGCACTGGAGCAGTAATATGATGCATTACCTTAATTATATTGATGGTGAGTGGTGCGATTCAGAGCAAGCGCTGACCGTCATGAACCCTGGCACAGCCGAAGCGTATGCGACGATTGCAGAAGCCACTATCACCGATGCAGATCGCGCAATGGCAGCGGCACGCCGAGTGGTCAATCAAGGCCTTCTTTCGGACGTTCGTCCAGCCGTCAGAACCGAGTGGATGTTAAAAGCCGCCGCAGCTATTCGTGAAATGGTTGATGAAGGTGGGTTAGTTGCCTGTCGTGAAAATGGGAAATCTTTGCAAGATGCCAAAGATGAGTTTTTAGAGTCGGCACGTTACTTTGAATACTACGCAGGCATGGCCGACAAGCTGGAAGGCACATCAATTCCGTTGGGTAAAGACTATGTCGACTTCACTCAATATGTGCCGTTTGGCGTGTCGGTGCAGATTGTGCCGTGGAATTTCCCTGTCTCTATTTGTGCACGCTCATTGGCACCTGCATTAGCCGCAGGTAACGCAGTGGTGATCAAATCGCCAGAGATTTCCCCACTTGCCATGACTCTGTTGATTCAAGCAATTGAAAAAGCGGGCTTCCCGAAAGGTACGATTAACCTTCTATGCGGTAAAGGCTCAGTCGTTGGCAGTCATTTGGTGCAGCACCAAGAGGTCGATCAAATTGTCTTTACGGGTTCCGTTCCAACCGGCCAACACATCCTGCAAGATTCAGCGCAACGCGCTACTCCATCGGTGATGGAGCTGGGTGGTAAATCGGCTGCTATCGCGCTGAAAGATGCGAACCTCGAAACACTTTTGAAAAGCGTTCAGGTCGGTATTTTCTTTAACGCTGGTCAAGTGTGTTCGGCAATGTCTCGTTTGCTGATTCAAAAAGAGCGTTATGAAGAAGTAAAAGCGGCAGTAGTGGAAATGGCAAAAAGCCTAACCATTGGCCAAGGCGAAAGCCAGCCGGACATCACACCGTTGGTATCTGCTGATCAACAAGCACGCGTGCTTGAAATGATAGAACAAGCAAAAGCCGACGGCGCGAATATCCTAACGGGTGGCTACGCACCTGATCTATCGGGTTACTTTGTGGCACCAACAGTGATTGAAGCCACGCCAGATATGCGCATTGCACAAGAAGAAGTGTTTGGTCCTGTATTGGTGATTACACCGTTTGAAACTGAGCAAGAAGCAATCGAGATCGCGAATGGCACCGATTTTGGCCTGGTCGCTGGTGTTTTTGGTGAAAGCCTAAACCAAACATTACATGTGGCACAGCAACTGCGTGGTGGTCAAGTGTTCATCAATGAATGGTTTGCTGGTGGCATCGAAACACCATTTGGTGGCGTGGGCTTGTCCGGTTTTGGGCGAGAAAAAGGACAAGAAGCGATTTATAGCTATGTCCAGACACGCAATATTGCCATTCGTTTGCAGCAAGACAGCAACGTATAGCTACCGTGTAACTGTATTTTCATCACCTCGTACCGGCTTGGATTTCAGACCACAAGCTAGGGCGAGGTTGATGGAATCACAACAAATCTGACAGCGGTTTGTAAACACGGAAATTCTGAACAAGGTAGTTGGAGTATAAGTGATGAGAAAGTGGCTCTGTATTATTTGCGGCTTAATCTATGATGAAGCACAAGGTTGGCCATCCGATGGCATTGCACCAGGAACAGCATGGGAAGATGTGCCGGATGATTGGTTATGCCCCGATTGTTTAGTGGGTAAGGCCGATTTTGAAATGATCGAAATCACCGACGATGCGCCAGTAGAAGAGGTCGTGGCAGTGTCTTCGGTATCGGTAGAAGCGTCTGTTCAGCCAAATACGGCTCAGCCACTTCCATCTGAAGTCACTCAACCTATATTTTCAGCTGACCCTATCGTTATCATCGGCAGTGGCCACAGTGGTTACCAGTTGGCAGCGGCACTTAGAGCACAATCTGAAACGGTTCCGATCACTGTCTTTACCGCTGATGATGGCGCACTGTACAGCAAGCCTGCCTTGTCTAATGCACTGGTCATGAATAAAGACGGCGACGCGCTACAAAGTGAGAGCGCGTTGGAGTGGGAAAGCCGTCTCAACATCCGAGTTTACCCGCATACCCGTGTTGAACAGATCGATCGTGCCAATTCAACGTTACATACCTCCATCGGTAAACACGCCTACAGCCGCTTGGTACTGGCAACAGGTGCATCACCGATTGAAATCCCAATTGAGGGCGATCGCTCTTGGGTTATGAGTGTGAACGACTTAGTTGATTACCGCCGTTTCAGAGCGGAGCTGCAAGACAAAAAGCGCATCGCGATCCTAGGTGATGGCTTAATTGGCTGTGAGTTCGCAAATGATCTGATCGAAAGCGGTTATGAAGTAACAGTTATCGGGTTGGGTCAATGGCCAATGGAGCGTTTGATCCCGCAACAGTTGGGTGAATCATTACAAAGCGCACTTGCCGATCGAGGCGTGCAATGGGCTCTACAAGACAGTATCACCAGAATCGAGCCAAGGTCCGCATCCAGTGCGGTTTTACATCTAAACAGTGGCAAGCAGATTGAAGCAGATCTAGTGCTGAGCGCGGTTGGACTCAAGCCAAATGTTTCTCTGGCTGAGCGCGCGGGGCTTGAAGTTGGCCGGGGCATTAAAGTGAATCAATTCGGCCAGACGAGTGATGAGAATATTTACTCGCTAGGTGACTGTGTTGAAACTGAGCAAGGTTGGCAGCCCTATATTGCACCGATTAATCAAATGATCCCTTCTGTAGCGAAAAGCTTGCTAGGCGATGTCGCCCCTATCTCGTTAACACCAACTCCAGTGATTGTAAAAACGCCGATTCTTCCACTCACGATTTTCCCGGTAGCCGCTGAAGAACAGGGACAATGGTACATCGAGACCCAAGCAGATGAATTGACCGCTGCGTTTTATTCACCAGAAGGAGCAATGCTCGGTTTTGCGTTGCTAGGAAGAAAAGTACAGTCATTACGCGGCCCTTGGCTAGATCAATTGTCATTGAAACTGTCAGCAGCGTAGCGGAGAAAAAAGATGATTCATTTACCCAATGATGACGTGACGTGTGGTTGGTACCATGCGTTGCCAAGTATTCCAGAAAAATCGGCGTTAAAAGGTAAACAAAGTGCTGACTATGCCGTGTTAGGTGCCGGTTTCGCAGGCCTAGCTATGGCAAGACGTTTAGCTGAACTTATGCCTAATGCACGAATTATACTGATTGATGCGCAACGTATCGGCCAAGGGGCTTCAGGAAGAAATTCGGGCTTTGTTATCGATTTGCCTCATAAGTTTTCACTTGAGCATCCCGACCCTGAGCACAAACAAAAGTTATTGTCGCTCAACCGTTCTGCGATTGCTCAGCTAAACACTTTAGTGTCGAAGCACAGTATTTCTTGTCAATGGTCAGCAAAGGGCAAATATCAAGGAGCCGTAGGGGCGCGCGGTGAAGCGTATCTCGATCACTTTGAGCACCTAATGAAAGACCTTGGCGAACCATACTTCCATGTTAATGGCAGTGAGCTGGCGAAAGTCTTGGGAACCAACTACTACAGCCGCGCAATTTACACGCCAGGTGGTTATTTAATGCAACCTGCTGCTTTGGTGCGTGGGCTAGGGGAAAGCCTTCCAGAGAACGTCGAGGTGTTAGAGAACTCGCCAATCCGCAAGCTCAGTAAAGAAAACGGTTGCTGGGTATTACATGGAGATAGTGGCTCTGTTGAAACCCCTGAACTGCTGCTTGGGACCAGCATTTTTACTCGGGAGTTTGGTTATCTTAAAAACAGACTACTTCCAGTGATGACGTTTGCAAGCTGGACGCGTCCATTAACCGACGCAGAAATGCAACGATACGGAGGTGAGCTGAATTGGGGGTTAACTCCAGCTGATCATGCGGGAACGACGTTACGTATGACCGCCGATCGACGTATTTTGATCCGCAATACTTACAAACACGTGCCGAAATATGGCTCAAGCATGAACGATAAAGTCAGAGAACAAATTCGCGACGATCATCGTCAGGTCTTTCTGGCGCGTTATCCCGAGCTGGCCGACGTACCATTTACTCACACATGGGGTGGGGTGTATGCAATCTCTCGTAACTTTACTAACTTTTTCGGTCAATTAGATGAAGGTGTTTATGCCAGCGCTTGTGACAATGGTGTTGGTGCTGCGTGGGGAACCATTTCTGGAACACTGTTAGCTGACTATGTCGTTGGTGCGACATCTAAATCATTGGATGACATACAGCAAGTGACAGGAATGCCTTGTTTGAATCCGCCAGAGCCTTTTTTAGGTTTGGGAGTAAAAACGCGTATCCAATTAGCAAAATGGCAAAGCCGGAGTGAATTATGAAGCCAGTCAAACTTGTTGATAGTAAAAGTCTAGATTTCAATGTTCGTGGTGATACGCCAGGAATGGCGTATGTTGCCAGGGCGTTAAGCCCAGAAATTTCACCAAACATAGGCGTAGGCTTTGCTAAATGGGAAGGCGCTAAAGTGGCTTGGACAGTGCTTTATGATGAGGTTATTTTCGTGATTGAAGGCTGTTTCGAGCTGACCGCAAATGGTGAAACACATTTTGTGCACCCAGGTCAGATGCTGTGGATACCGGAAGGGACTGAATTGGTTTATGGTGGGCATGCTCTGTTCGGCTATGTGGTTCATCCAGGAAACTGGAAAGAGTTACATGGTATTGAATGACTTTTATCATTTAGTTGTGTTTCGGAAAGGCAAAATAAAAATCTGATTTTTAACCATAACTTTTCGCAAAAGAACTTAATCTCAATGGAGCAAGGGTTTCATACTTGCTATGTTTCTTGGTCACGTTTCCAGACGTGTTAGACCTTTCTCAATTGCTATTTTATCTATCAAAAAGGGAAGCCTTGGCTTCCCTATAATGAGTCTTCTTTTGGCTTGGCTAAAGCTTTTATTTTAGCTCAAATTTACCCTGCATGATTGCCCAGTGACCCGGGAACGAACAGAAGAATGAATAGTCACCGCCGGCTTTCATTTTCTCAGTACTGAACGTAATGCTGGTGCTTTCACCGCCACCAATTACTTTTGTGTGAGCGTAGACGCGATCATCATTTGGTTTTACGTAGTTATTTTCTGCTCCAGCTGCCATGCCATCAGTACCGACTGCTTGTAGGTTGGCTGTGTCAGAGATGACCACGTTGTGACCCATCGATTGCGCTGGCATCTTACCTGTGTGATTCAGCGTTAGTTTTACCTCTTTACAAGTGGCTGGTACGCTCAATGTTTTAGTAGAAAACTGCATCATATCGTTAGCATCTAATGACACTTCACACTCGGCACTGGCTTGGGCACCAAAGCTCATTCCTACTAATGCGAAGGTTGTTGCTAATAAACGTAAAGACATATAACACTCTCCATTTTGTATTTTAGGCTGACTTGGATTGATCTTATCCAATAGTTCTCATTATCAGCCAATTTTCACTCCAAAAACGTGCTTCAATCGGTATATTGACGTTTTGTTGCAAGCTTGTACTGGTCAGTTCCGCTATTTGATCACTCAAATGCCTTATTTCATGCGATTGCGTGAGTTAAATCAAAAGTCGTGATTAGCCAGAGTTAAGGTGAAAATAATCTCTCTAAACGGGTGGCAGAATTGTTTGGTTTTACGGTATTGGAGAGGTTTCAAGAAAGAAGCTCAGCTAAATTGCTGAGCTTCTAGAGAACAGACGACAAGTAAACCTAGCGAGTTTGCTTTAACGTGTGCAACACATCATGCAGTGAAGGTGCGACAGTATGGCCTAATTGTCTTATTTCGTTGCAAGGCTCAACCAAATCAGGAATTTGATAAGTGATCATGTTCGCTGCTACCGCAGCACGTACGCCATTATTTGAATCTTCAAAAGCGAGACATTTGGTTGGATCTACGCTTAGACGACTTGCTGCAAGCAGGTAGATCTCTGGATCAGGTTTGCCGTGTGACACTTCACAGCCTGTCGTTAAGTTGTCGAAATACTTGCTTAGGCCCGCTAACTCCAACTTCTTCTGTGCCACTTCTTTTGCTGTAGAAGTGGCGACTGCAATTGGCAACCCTTGGCCTTTCAACCACTCAAGCAGCTCAATCACCCCTTCTTTTACCGGTATCGCTTGGTGCTTAACCACAGCGTCGTAACGGTCGCGCCACTCTTGGTGTAAGCGGTCAAGATCATCCCCATAAGCTTTACGAAAAATCACTTCAATGCCCGCTGCATTGCGACCAATGATTGAAAGGTAAACATCTTTATAGAAGGGTAGGTTCTGGGCTTCACATGCTTCTTGGAAAATATGCATACAGACGCGCTCAGTATCAAGGAGCAAACCATCCATATCAAAAATAGCAGCTTGGTAGTTCATTACATTAAGACTTTTTGGTTGGGATGGCGCATTTTGACACAAGCAGATCGGTTTTTCTTCTAAAAATTAGAACTTGATTTTGATCCTATGAGTTCACATTGCCTCTGAACACACTATAAACAGAGTCTATAAATTAGGTGTGAAATATAATATTTTTAAAATTATAAAAATTTCAGTTAAATATATAAAACTCTATCTTAATATAAGCTAGAGTTTTATTAATATTCTATTGTAATTTTAACTATTGGATAATTTATTAATAGTTAAAATTAATAATAAAATAATACCAAGTCACGATTGTTTACGACTGCATGAGTGTACCAGCTCTTGACTTCAGATATTTGTTGCTCTGATAAGCCTCCGAAGTCAACGTTATCTTGGTGAATATCTTGATTTTTTATCATAAAAACAACAGGGAAATCGTCAGGGAATGGGAATTTTATAGGATAATCGGTATTAGTGAATGGAATATCGCAGAAATCGTTTACATCGCAAGGATACCAAGAGTTATTGGATAAGTAATAACCAGTTATCTTACATATAGCTTCAAGCAAGTAAGCATAGGCGTAACCCAAGTGACTGTATTTTATCTCTTCAGACAGCATCTGCATAAGAAGCTCTTCAGCTCGGATGCTTTCGCCACTACTTTCCAGCATTTCATTAATCACTTTAAAGGAGTCTTGACACCTTTCCATGATGGCTTTTTCTAGCTCTGGATTACGCTCATTCTTTAGTACGTTAAAAACCTTTTCAGTATCTAATGAATATACTGTCGCCCCATATCCCATATTTTATTCTCCTCACTTTTATACAGTTAAATTCATTTAAGTGTTTTTATCGAAGGGATTATATTTTGATGTTTTTTGAAGGTAAAGTGTATACATAGAGGTTGTATTTATTATGATGAACTTTGAAAGTTTAGATTCTTAAAATAAATACTATATATTTAATTTTATTAGAACTGGCTCATAAAAATACCTTAACTATTATTGTGTTTATTGTTAAGGGTTATTAAATCTGTGAGGTGGTTCAAGACAATAAAATTTAGAAGAAAATACCGTCAAACTTAGGTGGCTATTCTATCTGAGCACTCAGCTCACTACTTATAGTGGGCTGAGCGAGCGGTTGGGCATCGGCTCTTTATTTGGCGATGAATATGCCATATTAGGTGATATTCGTTAGTGTCTATTTTATCCCTAGCCGTTTTGCTAATCGGTGCAAATTGCCGTTATCTAATTCAAGCTGACGTGCCGTTGCTGCCCAGTTACCTTGGTTCTCTTCCAGAACTCGAACAATCATCGCTTTTTGGAAGGCGTCTGTGGCAGGCTTTAATCCGCCTTCTGGTAGCTCAAGCCGAGATTTTTGTTCCGTTTCTTCAACGTTCTTGATGTTCTGATTCGGCGTTCGGATGTCAAAATCTTGCTCAACTAACTCAATGTCCATGGCGTGGGTACGCGCTTTTGCCAAAACACCAGCACGTTTAATGACATGTTCAAGCTCTCGCACGTTGCCTGGCCATGAATAGTCTTTGAGTGCCTGCACCAAAGTGGGGGACAAACGAATGCTGTTCAATCCCAATTTGCTTCTTAAACGTTCGGCAAAAAAGCCTGCGAGTAACACCACATCGTCTTCACGTTCACGAAGAGGTGGAACATGAAGCGGGAAGACGCTTAGGCGGTGATATAAGTCGGCTCGGAAGCGACCAGCAGTCACTTCTTCATGCAATATACGGTTGGTGGCGGCGACAATGCGTGTATTGACTCGAATATGGCGGTCATCACCCACACGTTGAATGTCGCCGTATTGTAGGGCTCGAAGTAACTTGGCTTGCAGCTCTAACGACAGTTCGCCGACTTCATCTAAAAACAGTGTGCCGCCATCGGCTTGTTCGAACTTACCCTCGCGATTGCTGATTGCGCCTGTAAATGCGCCTTTGATATGGCCGAACAACTCGCTTTCCGCGACTGATTCTGGCAGCGCCGCACAGTTGAGGTAAACCAAAGTATTGCTAGAGCGGCTAGAGCGATGGTGAATAGCGCTGGCAACCAACTCTTTACCTACGCCCGTTTCTCCCATCACCAGCACAGACAATTCCGTATCGGCGACGGCATCAATCTGCTCTTGAAGATTCTTCATACCCTGAGAGTTGCCAATGATTTCATTACTTAAGGTGCGCTTCTCGGCGTAAGAGTCACGTGGCAGGCTCGCTTGTGTTTCTAATTGCTCTAACAGGAGTGCAGTGTGTAGGCCACCTGCTGCCAACGCGCTGACAAAACGTAACTCTTGGTTGCGTAGCCCATCAAATTGATTGGGGTCGAAGGCGTCAATCGTAATGGCACCAATCAGTTGATCGTCGATCAGCAGAGGTAAACCAATGCAGGAATGGACATGCAGTTTGTCATCGTGGTTTGGAATCAAGCCATCGTATGGATCAGGTAAGTCGCTGTCGGAGGGAAAGCGCACGATATCGCCTGCTCGGGCAATGGCTTCTAATCTTGGGTGCTGCTCAATGGAGAAACGGCGTCCAAGGACCTCTTTCGCCAATCCATTGATCGCTAAAGGTTTAAAGTGCTGGTCTTCATACAAAAGAAGGGCAGAAGAGTCACACTTCAATACCTCTCGAATCGTGGTTAATAACGTGTCAAAGCGAGCTTGTTGAGTGAGCGCCGAGTTAAGGTCTTGCGTGATGTGTAGCCATTGCGCGATTAAAGAAGTCATAGCCAATACCGATTGTGTCAATATGACTATTGTAGTGTCTAAATGACTATTTTCAACTGTGTCTAAATGACAGCTATTAAAGTTGGGTTTTAATTAAGCTATTGAAATATATAGAAATTAAAAGTTGGCACGCCCAGTGCAATACAAGAAGAAATTATTTTTGTTTATCCCGTCATTCAAGGTAGTAATTATGACAATTCACGTAAAAAACAACATCCACTGGGTAGGTCAACGCGATTGGGAAGTTCAAGACTTCCACGGTACAGAATACAAAATGACAAAAGGTACCAGCTACAACAGTTATCTAATTCGTGAAGAGAAAACCGTATTGATTGATACGGTCGATCATCGATTCAGTCAACAATTCATCCAAAATTTAGAGATGGAAATCGACCTTAAGTCTATCGACTTTATCGTGGTAAACCATGCAGAAGAAGATCACTCGGGCGCATTGTCTGCATTGATGGAGAAAATTCCGAACACACCAATTTACTGTACAGAAGCGGCGATTGATTCGATTGTGGGTCATCACCACCATCCTGAGTGGAACTTCAAAACCGTAAAAACGGGCGATAGCATCGATATCGGTAATGGCAAGCAACTAGTGTTCGTGGAAGCGCCGATGCTGCATTGGCCAGACAGCATGATGACTTACCTAACGGGCGATGCAGTGTTATTCAGTAACGACGCATTTGGTCAGCACTACTGCGATGAACGCTTATTCAATGATGAAGTGGATCAAAATGAGTTGATGGAACAGTGTTTGCGTTACTACTCAAACATCCTAACGCCATTTAGCAGCTTGGTAACCGCAAAAATCAAAGAAGTGCTGAGCTTTAATTTGCCTGTCGACATGATCGCTACGTCACACGGTATTGTATGGCGCGATAATCCAGTTCAAATCATCGAGCAATACTTAGCATGGGCAGACAATTATCAAGAAGATCGCATTACGATTTTCTACGACTCTATGTCAAACAACACTCGAATGATGGCTGATGCCATTGCGCAAGGCATTCACGATGTCGACCCTGGCGTGGCGGTCAAAGTCTTTAATGTCTCTAAGCATGATAAGAATGAAATTCTCGCCAACGTATTCCGCTCAAAAGGTATTTTGGTTGGTTCGTCTACCATGAATAACGTCATGATGCCGAAGATCGCAGGCATGCTAGAAGAAATTACCGGTCTGCGCTTTAAAGCGAAGAAAGCCGCTGCGTTCGGTAGCTACGGTTGGAACGGTGGTGCGGTGGATCGTATCCATGCTCGATTGACCGACGCAGGCTTTGAAACCGCAGTGAGTTTGAAAACCAAATGGCGCCCAGATGGTAAAGCGATGCGTGAGTGCCGTGAGCATGGTCAGAACATCGCGAAGTTGTGGGCAAAGCATGACCTGACAAGTCCTGTTATTTCTCCGGCGATTGCTGCGTCTGCACCACAAATTCAATCACAATCCGCTGCGCCAGCGACAACACAGGCGGTAGTAGATGCTTCTAGCAATCCTACTACCGAGGCGCATCCCGCAGATTGTCAATGCATGGTTTGTACCGTTTGTAATTGGGTATACGACCCAGCGAAAGGCGAGCCTAATCAAGGCGTTGAACCGGGTACGGCATGGTCTGAAGTGCCAGATTACTTCTTGTGCCCAGAATGCCATTTGGGTAAAGACGTCTTTGTCGAATACAACGGGTAAGGGGGCGAATATGCAAGCACCTATTGTGATTATTGGTAGCGGCTTTGCGGCTTACCAGTTGGTGAAAACAGTGCGTCGAATGGATGCACATATTCCGCTGCAAGTGTTTACTGCTGATGATGGCGCGGAATACAACAAGCCCGATTTGAGTCATGTATTCAGTAACAAGCAAACTGCCCAAGACTTAGTGGTTAAAAGTGGTGAAGCGTTCGCACAGGAACACAACATCGAACTGCTCGCCCATACCATGATTGAGCATGTCGACGTGCAAGCTCAGCAAGTGGTCGCCAACGGCCAAACCTATCCTTATTCCAAACTGGTGTTTGCGACAGGCGCGAAAGCCTTTGTGCCGCCAATATCTGGTGGTGCAGCACCTGAGGTGATAACGCTGAACTCGCTACAAGAATATCAATTAGCGGAAGAGCAAATTAGCCGCGCGGAACGAATTCTAGTAATGGGTGGTGGTTTGATCGGCGTCGAGATCGCCATGGATCTCGCAACCAGTGGTAAAGCCGTTACGGTGGTTGAGCCAAATCCCCGTTTGCTCGCTAACTTGATTCCTGAATTTGTTGCATTGCCGCTGGAGAATCAACTTAAGCAGCAAGGTATTCAACTTGCCTTAGAGACTGGAGTTGTCGCGATCAATCACTCGGATGATTCGCTGGTGGCAAGCTTGAGCAAAGGTAAGGAAATCGAAGCCGATGTAGTGATTTCAGCTGCGGGTTTACGTGCTAACACTTGGTTAGCGAAGGCTTGTGGGTTGAGTGTCAATAAAGGCATCGAGGTGGATGCTCGATTACAGACATCAGCAGCCAATGTGTTCGCATTAGGCGATTGTGCTGAGATCCAAGGTCGAATGATGCCGTACCTCCAACCGATCGTGCTAAGTGCCAATGCTTTGGGCAAACAACTACTGGGGCAAGAAGCAGAGTTGAAACTACCGCCCATGATGGTAAAGGTCAAAACGCCGAGCTACCCAATTCAATTGGCAGGCGATTTTAGTTCGGTGACGAACTGGAGCGTGCAGATTTCTCAAACTGGCATTGCCGCGAAAGCAGAAGATGAAAATAGCCGACTCATGGGCTTCGTCGTGACGGGAGAACAAGTTACGCAAGCATTTCCATTGCTTCGAGAGTTGTCTCAAGCCGGTCAGGCTTAACCGATTTAAACGAAAAGAATTGTAATTAGAGAGGGTATTATTATGTCGCATCTACGAATTCCTAAAGACTGGACTGTTCAACGTTCAACGCCTTTCTTCACTAAAGACAATGTGCCACCAGCGCTACTGACTCATCACAATACCGCTGAGGGTGTGTTTGGGCAGCTGTGCGTCATGGAAGGGCAAGTGACTTACTACGGCTTTGCTGATGAAAATGCCACAGAGGCAGAAGTAGTGGTGGTGATTAATGCAGGCCAGTTTGCTACAAGTCCACCGCAGTACTGGCACCGCATTGAGATGAGCGATGATGCTCAGTTCAACATCAATTTCTGGTCGAACAAGGACAAGAGTGGGCAAGCGATGTTCCACGCTAAGCAGTAGTGAACCTTTGTAAGTGCTTTGACTGTTACGCTAATCGTCAAGTAAAGGGGGGTAGAAGGCGCAATAAACGGACTGCAATGCAGGATCATCGAGACCGAGGAAAGAGAAATCACGAGTAATGATTTCAATTCTTTAGTAGCATGTTACGAAACATTTCAGTCAGGTGAACTAAGGGAAGCGTGCAATGGAAAAACAACGAGTAGCATTTATTGGTCTGGGTGTGATGGGATACCCAATGGCTGGTTACCTAAGTAAAGCGGGCTTTGAAACCAAAGTATACAACCGCACAAAAGCGAAAGCCGACAAATGGGCTGAAGAATACCAAGGCGTAGCTTGTGAAACACCACGTGAAGCGGCAGAAGGCTGTGACATCGTTTTTACCTGTGTGGGTAATGATGATGACGTTCGTAGCGTTGTTTACGGTGAAGAGGGCATTCTGGTCGGCTTGAAAGCGGACGCAGTGCTAGTCGATCACACGACCACTTCTGCAGACCTAGCGGTTGAGCTGGCTGAAGCGTGTGTTAAGTACGGTAATCACTTTATTGATGCGCCAGTTTCTGGTGGTCAAGCGGGCGCAGAAAATGGTGTTCTAACCATCATGTGTGGTGGTGAACAAAGCATTTTTGACCGTGTGTCTCCGGCGATGGATGTGTACGCGAAGCAGATGACGCTACTGGGTGAAAACGGTCAGGGTCAACGCTGTAAGATGGTAAACCAAATCTGTATTGGTGGCGTTTTACAAGGGCTGAGTGAAGCTTTGTTGCTGGCACAAAAATCAGGCTTGGACATCGCTCAAGTTGTAGAAACGCTTAAGCATGGCGCTGCAGGTTCTTGGCAGATGGAAAACCGCGCAAATACGATGGCTGAAGACAAGTTCGATTTTGGCTTCGCTATTGATTGGATGCGCAAAGACTTAGGTTTCTGTCTGCAAGAAGCTGAGCGAGTGGGTCTAGAACTTCCACTGACTAAGAAAGTGGATGAGCAATACGCAGACCTTCAACGTGATGGTTTAGGTCGCATGGATACATCAGTACTGATCAAAGCGGTAGCTAAAAATCAGTAGTTGATGAATCAGTAATAGATAAACAGTTCTTTGGTATCAAAGAGCTTAAAGAAATCTAAGTTAATCATAATGAACCTCCTTGAGCATGGTTTATGACTTTTGATTAAGGATTAGTGATTTGAAATCAGGAGGTGCTGTAGAGCACCTCCTTTTTTTCGTCTTTAAATCACACAGTGTAATGATTGCAGCGTTCGCTTACTTGTTTAAGCCTAGTGCAATTTCAAGACCTTTGCCGTACGCTTCGTCCGCTTGGTATGCGTGGTTTACGTGACGTTCTTTAATGAAGTCTGGCACACCATCCATCGCTCGTGCGGTGTTATCAAACAGCGCTTGGCGTTGCTCTTCGTTCATTAGTCGGAACAGGTCACCTGCTTGGCTAAAGTAATCCTCATCAACACGATGGTCGTAATGGTCAGCATGGCCGCTAATTCGCAATGGTGGCTCTGAATAATCAGGCTGCTCTGCCCATTCTTGTTTGTAGTTTGGCTCGTAACCCAGTGTTGAACCAAAGTTGCCATCAACGCGCATTGCGCCATCACGGTGGTAGCTGTGAACAGGGCAACGAGGTGCGTTCACTGGGATTTGATGATGGTTCACACCTAGACGGTAACGCTGAGCATCGCCGTAAGCGAACAGACGACCTTGTAGCATCTTATCTGGAGAGAAGCCGATACCAGGTACAACTGCTGCTGGGTTAAACGCTGATTGCTCAACTTCTGCGTAGAAGTTTTCTGGGTTACGGTTCAGTTCGAACTCACCAACTGGGATCAGTGGGTAGTCTTTTTGAGACCATACACGTGTTAGGTCGAATGGGTTGAAGTTGACTTCATCCGCTTCTAACTCAGGCATGATCTGTACGTACATCTTCCATTTAGGGAAGTCTTGACGCTCAATCGCTTCGTAAAGGTCACGGTGATGGCTTTCGCGGTCTTTACCTACGATGGCTTCTGCTTCTTGGTCAGTCAGGTTCTTGATGCCTTGTTGAGTTTTGAAGTGGAATTTCACCCAGTAACGTTCGTTTTCTGCGTTGATGAAGCTGAATGTGTGGCTACTAAAACCATGCATATGACGGTAAGAAGCTGGGATACCACGGTCACTCATTACGATAGTCACTTGGTGGAATGCTTCTGGTAGTGATGTCCAGAAATCCCAGTTGTTGGTAGAGCTACGCATGTTAGTGCGAGGGTCGCGTTTTACTGCGTGGTTTAGGTCTGGGAATTTTAGTGGGTCACGTAGGAAGAATACTGGTGTGTTGTTACCAACCAAGTCCCAGTTACCTTCTTCAGTGTAGAATTTTAGTGCGAAACCACGGATGTCGCGTTCTGCGTCTGCTGCACCGCGCTCACCAGCTACAGTAGTGAAGCGAGCGAATAGTTCTGTTTTTTTGCCGATGTCAGAGAAGATCTTAGCGCGCGTGTACTTTGTGATGTCGTGCGTTACTGTGAACGTACCGTAAGCACCAGAACCTTTTGCGTGCATACGACGCTCAGGGATCACTTCGCGGTCAAAGTGTGCCAATTTTTCAAGGAACCAAACGTCTTGTAATAGTTGAGGGCCACGAGGACCTGCAGTCATAACGTTTTGGTTATGTGCGACAGGGCAACCTGCTGCTGTAGTCAATTTCTTGTTTGTCATTTTTCTTCCCCCTCCAGGGCTCAATACCTTAGAAACTGTAGAGGAGGTTATTACGGAAAAGCTGGGGGAGAAAACTGATATTGCTTGTCAATTCAATAGATGGTGACTATGGTCGAAACTATATTAGAATCAGAAATTTACTACATTAGCTTGATTGACATAACAATCGACGTTCTCGAATGCGATTGACTGGGGGGAGCGCTATCCAGTTAGCGTGTCTGCGATGCTAGTAATATCGCCCCTTAAATGAAGTTTTACGTGTCATCAAAGGGGCGAAAGGGGGGAAGTAATTAAGAGTACTTCACTTCAAGTTGTTCAGCTTTTGCAAATGCTGGGTGTGTCGCGAGCTGTTTCCCATAACGTTCAATATTAGGGAAGTGATTAACTAAACCAAACTTTTGAACCAATTCGACAATGAAAGACATCATGATGTCAGCGCCAGTCAGACGCTCTTCTACTAGGTAAGTTTTGCCTTCTAAGGATTGCTCGAAGTAGCCTAGTACATTCATTGCTTCCTTGTCGGCATAGCCTGATAAAAACTGAGTTTCATTTGGCTCTTTGCTTACGAAGATTTTTAGCAGCATAGGTAAAATTGCGGAGCTTTCTGCAAAGTGCATCCATTGCAAATATTCTGTGTGTGCTTTTGTACCGCGCTCAGGAGCAAAGGCTCCGTCACTGTATTTCTCAATCAAATATTCGGTCATTGCACCTGACTCAATGATAATCTCGCCGTTATCTTCAAGAACTGGTGACTTTCCTAATGGGTGAACACTTTTTAGTTCTGGCGGTGCCATGAAGGTCACGGAATCACGGACATAGGGTACAATTTCGTAATTTACATCTAGCTCTTCAAGTAACCAAATGATGCGCTTTGAACGAGACTGATTGAGGTGGTGAAGTTTAATCATTTACATATCCCTTTTTATAATGGGTCGTTAATCTGTACTACAAGTTTGCCGAAATTCTTACCTTCCAACAGACCGATGAATGCTTCTGGCGCATTATCCAGTCCTTGTACTAGATGTTCGCGGTATTGGATCTTTCCTTCTGCCAACCATTGATTAATATCTTGCGCAAATTCACCGTAACGATGTCCGTAATCATCAAAAATGATGAAGCCTTGCACCTTGATTCGTTTGGTCAGGAGCTTACCCATTAGTAATGGAAGGTGGTCGGTACCTTCAGGCAGCTCTGTCGCGTTGTACTGAGAAATCAAACCACAAAGTGGGATACGCGCGTTTGTATTCAGAAGTGGCATTACAGCCTCGAATACTTTGCCACCTACGTTTTCGAAGTAAACATCGATACCTTTGTCACAGGCATTTCTCAGTTGTTCTGCAAAGTCTTCAGCTCTGTGATCAATACACTCATCGAAACCAAGCACCTCTTTAGCGTAACGGCATTTTTCTTCTCCGCCTGCTATACCAACAACTCGGCAACCTTTGATTTTACCAATTTGACCAACTGTTGCGCCTACAGGCCCCGTAGCAGCTGCTACCACGATGGTTTCCCCTGGTTTTGGCTGACCAATGTCGAGTAAACCCATGTACGCGGTAAATCCTGGCATACCTGCAACGCCTAACGCGTAAGAAGGGTTTTGCGGTTCTTTACCAAGTTTAATGACCATCTCACCAGTTGAGATAGCGTAGTCTTGCCAGCCAACAGTGTAGGCAAGAACCCATTCACCCGCTTCGTAATCTGGGTGGTTTGATGTTTCTACCTGACAAACGGTACCACCGACCATTACGTCATCAATTGCAACAGGGTCAGCGTATGATTCGGCATCACTCATGCGACCACGCATGTATGGATCTAGAGATAAATAAACCGTTCTCAATAGCATTTCACCCTCTTTCGGAGTCGGTTTCGTTACCTCTTCTAAACGAAAGTTTTCTTGTGTCGGTGCACCATGGGGACGTGACGCGAGTACGATTCTGCGATTTGTTGCGTTAGTCATATCTATCTCACTTTTTGATTAGACCGGTCGTCTAGTATTTATTTCAAAATATCCCGCTTATTTAAAGCGGGAAGGTTTACTGTGTTAACACTGACGCTTTTTCTGACAGTGAAACGTGTGTAGGGTGTTCATTCTGCTTCCACGCCGCCTGTTATGGACAAGTGCGCGTATTCTGCAGTAAGTGTTGAGTATAGGTCAGACTTTGCGTCAATGCTGCCTGATCTTGATAAAGTTTGTTCAGCAAGCTAGCGCCATTCCAAAGGTAGTATATCTGCCTTGCTAATAACGCACTGTCACCATTGGGGATTGAGCCATCTTGAATGCCGATGTCTATGCAATCCGCTATCGCTTGAATGGTTTTGTCTGCTCCTTGGCGTAATGCCAAGCGCATTGACTCAGAGAGATCGGAGACTTCTGCACTTAACTTAACCAATAAACATTTGTTCGCATTACACACGTCGTCTTCTACTTTGACCATTTCTTCGAAATAGCTCATTAGGCGTTGGTAGCCACTCAGTTCAGTATTGGTAAAGCGTTCGTTTAAACACTCAAAATACTTAGTAAAGTAGTCTTGAATCATCGCTTCACCAAATTGTTCTTTGGATTTGAAGTAATGATAAAACGAGCCTTTTGGCACTGCGGCCTTTTTTAATAGCTCTGAAAGACCAACACTCGTGAACCCTCGGTTTACGATCAACTCGTATCCGACGTCGAGAATATGTTGGCGTGTGTCATTCGTCTTTGCGTTCATGAAGTGTACTATAGAATGAATTAGACCAGTCGTCTAGTATTTGTTGTGGGTTATTTAATCAGCTCATACTCAATAACAAAGAGCGTGTCGGTATTTGGGTAGATTTCTCGAATTAACTGCTTGAGTTTTGGTAGTTCGATGGCTTCTTGTTCTGCATGAAACTCATTAATATCTTCAAAGTGAAGTGGTTCTACAGAACGTATCTTGATATCGCAGACTTTACGATCCGTTTCTAAGGTAAAAACTTCGACTTCTGTATTGGGAACGTAATGGCTTTCTGATTCATCTCGAATCGTTATCGTCTTTTTGCCTGACGTGATCAACGGGGTTAAGAGTTCAAAAAAAGTTATCTTGGTTGGATGAGATGGCATGATGTACTCGTTAGTCTGGTTGTTTGGCGTAATTATATACCCAAATCCCCCAGAGATTCCTGTATTACTAGAACGATCGAGTGCGGATGAAGCGAATTAACTTGGCACCAAAGTAACCTGAGATAACGCCTATCCAGTTGGTGCTGAGATCATCAAAACTAAATGATCGATTTGGAATAAAAAGTTGGCTTATTTCTTCCATTGAAACGATAGCTAACAGCAGTAGCAAAAGACGAATCCCAAAAACGTCGGTTTTATTCGAGCTCACCAGAGAAGGGAACGTGAAGACCGATAAAAAGCCGATCAATAAACTGAAAGTAAAGTGAAGCGTACTTGATCCGCCTAAGTAGGTTTCCATTTGCAGGTAAGCAGTATGGTGTAGGTCAGAGCTTTTCCACAAAGAGAGTGAAGCGGTTAGCATCAGGACTAAAACAAAACTCGTGCGTGCCAGTATTAAAGCCATAATTAACCTATTGGAAAGAAGCCTAAGTAACGTTTTACAAAGTACAGTGCAGCTAAATTCTGGATAGCCATGCCAATTGCCATTGCCCACGCTGCACCAATCACACCAAACATTTGACAAAGCGTAACAAGTAGGCAGATGGACACCGTACCGGAGGAAATTGTAATGTATTTCATGGTTCTCTCATGACCACTCATTAATAATAAAAAACCTACTGAACCAGTCGCAACATTGACTAACTGCCCCAGAGAAAGGACGACTAATAGTGGTGCCGCGGCGAGAAACTCCTCACCAAAAAACTGCATTACAAACTCGGGGAAGAGGGTGCAAATAATTACGGGTACAATCGCTAAACCAACATTGGCTCGGCACGCCAAGCGGCTCAGATTCTGCAGTTTGCGCATTTGGCGTTCTTTGTAGAGAGAGGCAAACATCGGGGCGACCACAAAGTTAATGGTAATCAGCACAAAGCCAATCAGTAGTGATGTACGTTGGGCTGCGGCTAACAAACCGAGTTCCGCTGTTGAGATAAAAAAGCCCGCAATAACAAGGCTTCCCCATTGAAGAACATTCGTGAAGATACTGCCAACCCAGACTTGCTTGGCAGAAGAGACCATTTTTTTGTTTGGTACGAAAGCCGATGTTTGATATTGATCTGAGCCTAGCCAATTGACACTAGATATGACCGCGACACCTATGCTCGCTAAAAGCAGTGCGGTCATTAGATTGTTGATATTTTGCTGACCGATATAGTCTAGGGCAAAGACAAAAATGACCATCAACATGCTTACCCCAAGCTGCAACGCAAACAGAGATGATACAACTTTTCTACATGCTTGAAGCACCCGACTGTTGGTTTGCGCAAGCACCAAGAAAGGTATGCAAAGCAAGCATAAAATAATCGCATACATCGGTGATTGAGTCTGGTTTAGCTGTTCTGGAAACAGATTAAACCCTGCCAACAAAACGCCTATGGCGAGCAAGCAAAATGCCATACTTCGATAAAGTGCGGTTTTATAGTTTTGGCTTTGTTCAAGCTTCTCTTTGTTATTAAAAGCGATCGCATTGTAACGAACTAACGAGACATCAAAACCTAGCTGAGAAACGATAGCGAGTAGCGAGACTAGGTTGAATAAAAAGAAAAATTGACCGGCCGTCGAAGCGTCACTGGTCTTCGATACAATCAGAGTCAGTAAAAAAGCAAATAGCGCACTCAACACACGCGTGATTGCGGTTTTTAATCCAGTAGATAACAAGCTTTTTTTACCGCTGGGCATCAACAGTAATTTTTGTTGAACAGTGTGAAACATAGGGGCATTTAACCGTAAAGTTTATTGAGTGCGAGGCGCTGTTTTTCTTCACTGAAGGCATCGTTTAATTCTGCTGTATATTGGCGAAAATCGATCTCTTCATAATGATTGACACAATGCGCGATCTGCTTGGCCATTTCTTCAGGTGTGAGCGCTAAAAACGGGTAGTTGAGATCTTTGGTTGCGCCGATGGTCCGAATAACCATAGGAAGATGTAACTTGGATGCTTCTAGAATGGTTAACGGCATCCCTTCCCATGCTGCAGTATGTAGATAAAGGTCTGAACCCTTGAGCTTTTCAACTACCTCATCGCGAGGCAGCATGCCCGTTACATCCACATTTTCAGTGCGTAATTTCTGTTCGAGTACGTGGTCACCGCCACCTATCCATGTGATCTCTATCGGGCGGTTAAGCGCATACCGATTAAGGAACTGCAATGTGCTGATAAGAAACTGAGGATCTTTTTGGGGCGCGACACGACCAAGTACAACGAGCTTCAGCGCTTCTTGCTTGTTTCGCTCTATACGATCTTCACTTTGATAAGACACGTAGTTGTTGAGCAGTTCGGCACGTTTCGCACCAATGCTAATGGCTAGGTCACACTCTCGTTGGCTACAGCCTGCAACCACATCAATTTTGCTCAGTTTTACTTTCTCTAGTGCTTTATAGATCTGGCGTGCAAGCTCTGAGATATCTTCACGTTCGAAGGCATAACAGTGCGGTGTGTAAACCAAGCGTGCCTTGCCAAGCTTTAGAAATCGGCCGAGAAATCCTGCTTTACTCGAGTGCAAATGCACGACGTCGGGACCAAGTGATGCAATCATGTGGTTTGCATCGCGAATAAATTGAAGCAAGCCGCCTTCTACCCACTTTGTCTGTACGAAAATGTGGTGGTTGTTCTCATTGGTCAAGTCGTTTTCTCGGGCTCTGGCTAGCAAGAAATGCTGATAAGGCTCGTCTCTGGATGAGTGAACATAACTATAGAGGGCGGTTTGAACGCCACCTCCAAATGCTTCTGTAACATGGAGCACTTTCTTCATGATGATTTTGTCCCTGGTGTTTGCATCCATTTGTGTTTAAAAGCATCACGCTCTTGCTCTGAATAAACGTGGCGATACAAGGGAAGATCGTACATATAGAACAGTTTTGAGAAGTCGTAGTGATTCTTAAAGTGTTGGTGGATATTGGAGTACCACTTGTTTTTCGCTTCGTTGCTGTTTTTCAGCACGAAGTCTTGCAACTCAAGAAACTCACCGATTTCTTTATCAAGAGAACTGAGCTGTTCGCACTTGATTAGCATGACGTTGGCCTGATCGTTCTGGAATGTGAAGAAAGGTTGAGTGTTGTCCAGCTCTTGGCGCATCACATCGATATTGAAATTACGCTTTAACTCGTTGTCGAACCAGTCCGCAAAATAGTTGAGATTGATATAGTTATCAAAGCAATGCTCGAGGTGCTGATACGTGACTTCCATATCTCGGTGAATTGCATCATTCTTTTTGCCTTCGATAAATTGCAAATGGAGGTCTTGAAAGAAACGAGAAAAGACAGTTGCGATTGGATCGCGGACCAGCGTAACGATTTTAATCTGCTCGCGTTTTTGTAAGATACGTTTTCGCTGCTTGAGCACTAAGCGATAGAGTGCGCGGTTTCGGAAGTCGAAGAATTTACTCACGTCTTTTTTATTGTGATACATGTGAAATTCTTCGTGATCATCAAAGGTGTGGATGTGATAGCTCGGGATATTTTTCTCCCCTAGCGTGTGCTCAATTGATGAGGAGCCAACTTTGCCCATTTGGTAAACTAAAACAAAATTATCAGCTTGGAGTTCTCGGTTCTTTTCAAATTGTCGAGAGATTGAATACTTCATCTATCCTATCCTTGATTATTCATATTCGTGGTGATGGTTTACCGGAAAAGTATGAGCAATGGCCCTTGAGTCGTTGCTCATGCTGATCATGACGGGTAATAAGAGTATTAAAATTATGGTGGTGTTTACCGCAACGAAAAACACCATGATGAGGGCGTATATCGCAAGTAATAGGCTTTTTCTGTTTTCATTAAGACTACGGAAGCAAAAGCGAATAAAAAGAAAATAACCACCAAACAGCAGACCGATACCAAGCAATCCGTATTCAATTGCGGTATCTAACACAAAGTTGTGGGTGTAGATCGCCAGCTCATCATAGTTAAAGTAACTGATCATAAAGTTGGGTAACATTTTCGCGCCGACACCTAGCACTGGGTGTTGAAGTAAAATATCTAGCCCATTGGCAAGTAAAAGTTTTCTATGAAGATTCGATACCCAGCGGGCTTCACTTTGGTTGGCAAATAAGACGTCTTCTTGGGTTATTTCCAATGTGTCTGCTAGAGTTTCAAACCCAACGTAGAGTGTGGTTGTGACGGCAGTAAACACAATGAAGCTCAAGGCTAATAAAATCGCCCACGTGTACGTTTCGCTGAGCGATTTTCTCATTAAGTTTTTTACGAGCAGTTGGTCAAAGAAGAAAAGCAGACAAAAACCAAGTAGCGCTTTTCTTTCTTGTGACAACACCAGTAATACTAAAGCTACGAGCATCAAAAGGTGAAAAGCGCGAATTTTATCTCGATAAAGGTACAGTAGTGAGCACAGTACACCGAACCCGTATTTACTTACCCCGAGTAACTTAAACCCGCTTTGATAACCCTGAGCAAAGTGCCATAAGGCAACGAGCGTACAGATGAAAAACAACAGATACGTGAAATAAACCATTACCCGTTCGTCATCAAACACGCCATAGGCGTACATTAGGCTCAGTAGGCACAAAATCGCTAACCATTGCACAGTTTCTATAACTAGCGGCATTAAAGGGACGCGATTTAGCAGACCATTTATGAACACATACCCAGTGAACAATACGAGGAACCCCATACAGGGATGCATGAGTTTTTCAGCTTTTCCTTCCAATACCACTAATGCAGTAAAACCAATAGACAAAAGGCTTGCGATGTCAGATGGGGCTAGCGCTATTCCTCCAGCACGAAACTTCATAGGAATAAAGAACAATGCTAATAGGCATGCTGCAAGCAATGAGGCGCGATGGCTCGATGGCGCGGAACTATTTGTTGGCGCAAAGCTGCTGGTAGATTCCATAGTAACCTTCACGAAATTTATCGATGGTGTAGAGAGAGGCCCTATTGACGGAGTATTGACTTGCAGCGTCGTACCGCTCAACACTTTCACACAGCTGGAGAACTTTTTGGCTCAGTTCAGTGGCGTTACCAACTTGAAATAAATATTCGGCACGTCCGGTGACTTCATCCAAACCAGGTACGTCCGACGATAGTACGGGTAAGCCTGCTGCCATCGCCTCAACCGCCGCCAAACCAAAGCCTTCGACGTGCGACGATTGCACGTAAATATCCATGTCGTTCAAAAAGGCTGGAATGTCAGAAACTACGCCATGAAAGTGAACACGTTGCGCGACGTTGATTTTTGTTGCCAATGCTTGCAGTGACGATTTTTTTTCTCCATCTCCCGCAAGGTGGAGTTCGTATCGTCTTGGTAAATGGATAAGTGCTTGGATAAGCGTTTCATGATCTTTATGTTGGTGAAGTCGGCCCACCATTCCAATCTTGATAACTGGTTTGTCGATTAGGTGGCTGGCGCATCTTGGCGTCATAGAAAACCTTTTTAAATCAACGCCATTGTGCACCACGTGATATTTGTGTTGGTAGCGAGGCATGAACTTCACCAGTTCATCTTGTACTTTTTCACTAATACTGACCGTCAAGTCGTGGCCCCAATACAAGACGTATTCCATGAACTTAAACAGCGGATAGTCACGTCGACGGTTATAAGAACAGTGCTCAGTCTGGATTCGTTTTTTACCTACCGCCAATAGCGCTAGGTAAATGGAAGGGTAGAGGTGCCCGTGAACGACATCCGGCCAACGCAGCAAAGAGAATTTCTCACTCAATGGCAATGTGCGCCAGTTAAAACACTCTATGCCTTGGGCGGATAGCATTGGTAAGTAATCATTTTCATCACACAAGACCAAAATTTTGATTTCGTATTCAGGCTTATGTTCTAAAACAAGGTCGACTAAGAACTTCTGAGCACCGCCGTTCTGAGAAAGATCATTGATAATATGTAGAATCTTGGTTTTCATGATTAATTGGTCAGATATTGCTGTTTAAGGTCGGTGATTTCTGCATTTGAGAAAAAGTGCTTCGTCAATTTAGAATTCAGCATTTCTTCAACGTACTCGGGTGTAGGTTGAAATTGCGTTTTGAATTCTTTCATTAGTGGCGAGTACCATTTGTTGTCTGATTGATTTTCATAAACAACATCCACGGGGTAACCTAAAAAGTCTTCAACTGCGGAGTTAGCCTTCGTTAGCTTGTCACTTCGAATTACCAACAGTGAGAAGTTATTGTTATGGTATGTTTGATAGCCTACTTCGTGATTAAAAGACTCGTTAAACACATCAATCCCTGTTAGTTGTTTGATCTCGTTGTCAAACCACTGCAGCGCATATTGATGATTCATGTGCTTATCAAATGCTTCTTGGAGTAATTGCGGTCGTTCGGTACGTATTGCGCTGTCATCCTTTAGATATTTGTCCGCCATCCAAAAAGGAAGTGCTTGAAAGAACATTGAGACATTTCGTCCGATCGGTTCACGCACCAGCGAGATAATTCGAACTTTTTTCTTACGCTTTAACATGTGGCTCATTGTTATGCGCTTTAGTCGTCGCTTTAACGCATTGATCTGAGGCTTATGCAATTGCGCTCTAACAGGGGATATTTGTTTTTGCGCATCGACAGTCATAAGGTCGTGCAAGTGAATCGAGTTAGGAATGGAATGCTCTAATGCACTCGAACCTACTTTGCCCATTTGATAGATCAATACCGGTTGTTCTTGGCTTTTCAAGGTTTGGTACCAAGATAGGTTTACGTTAGTAGGCGTATTTCTGGACATAAAGCGTCTCTCCTTCCTTGGCCTTGGCTTGTGTGATTAAGACGCCAAGAGATGGAACTGAGTGTTGTATTTGTTTAGATAACGCAAGGTTAACCAGTGATGATTTTGTTGATTCTGAGCGAATGACGGTAATCAGACCATTGGCATATTGACCAAGAATAAGTGCGTCACTCACTGACAGTAGGGGCGGTGTATCGATAATGATCCGGTCATACTTATTTTGAAAATGTTCGAGCAACTTTTTAAAGCGATCAGAAGCCAGTAATTCCTGTGGGTTTGGCGGAATTAGGCCGGCCGATAATACATCTAAGTTGGCTTCTTTTATATGTGTAACACAATCTTTGATTGGCGTATCCATCGTCAGGATATGCGTTAAGCCAGGGCTTGATTCAGCAATACCGAATCGCTTTGCGATGGAAGGTCGACGTAAATCGCAGTCGATGATCAATACCTTTTCCATTTTTGAAAACGACACCGCCATATTGATACTGGTCGATGTTTTTCCTTCTTCTGGAATAGCAGAGGTAAAGGGCAATATCTTTTGCTTCGTGTTGGTTAATCTGAGCAGAAGCGAGGTTCTGACGGAGCGGCAAGCTTCACTAAATAGCTTTTCTTCATCATCTAAATACGCGGTATAACTGACGCCGTTTTTACGCAAGTTGCGTTTTTTGACCATAGGAATCACACCTAAACACGTAACACCAAGTTTTTCCTGCACATCGGCTGTGCTTCGGATAACTTCTCGCATCGTTTCTAAGATGATGACTAGAGCGCAAGCAATGGCAAAGCCAAAAAAGGTGGCAATCAGTACCAGTTTGATTCGTTGTGGTGCCACCGGGAATAGAGGAATGATGGCTTTATCAGTAAAGCGAGCAGTGACATTCTTGTAGTCGCTGGTGGCGTTGGTCTCTTTCTCACGATTTAAGAACGCTTCATAGAGTGCCTTATTGGATTCAACCTCGCGTTTTAACTGTTCGTAACGCGCTTTTTGTGACCCTAACGATTGGAAGTCTGACTTTTTGTTATCGAGTTCTGCTCGAAGCATGTCCTCTTGCGCTTTTGCAGCAAGAAGGTCTTGCTGCTTACTGAAGGAAATGTCACGAATGAGTTGCTGGGTTCTTGATTGAATTTCAGCAAGCTGTGCTTTCGCCTGAATCATTCGATCATGCTTAGGTCCGTAGCGCTGTGCCAGTTCAGAGAGATTTTTGGCTGCCTGTGCTTCCGACAATTTTAGATCGCGGATTTGCGCTTGATTAGCGAATTCATCAATTGACAACAAGCTGTCTAAACTTTGCGAAGATTTACGTCGTAACAGTTGGATTAACGTCTGCGCTTCAATACGCTTATTAACAGCGATATTCAGCTTGCGAGTGAGTTCTTCTAGCTCATTTGCGTAAATTTCATCAATACCGTTGATATCGATCAACCCTTCTTTTAACAAGAATTCTTGCAGCGCTTGCTCCGAGTTACGTAATCGCTCCTCCAATTTTTGAGAGTTATTTGTCAACCAAGTAGCCGCATTTTGTGTAACGACCAATTTGGCTTCAAAATTTGCGTCAATGTAGGCTTGGCCGACCGCGTTGGCGATTGTCGTCGCAAGCTTAGGATCGGTAGAACGAAAGCGAATTCTGACTAATTGGGTGTTACGTACTGGCTCAATATCGAGTTTACTTCTGAAAGCTTGAAGTGCCTGATAATAGGACTCTGAAAACTGGGCGGTTTCTTTTGGGCTTGGTGCCACATTCAGTAGGTCTTGAACAAAAGGAATCGACTTTATTTGGTCGATTTTTTTATTTAACCCCCCTGAGCTTGTGAATTCAGGTAATTGGGTGAGGTTCAACTCTCTAATGACCTTATCTGCAATATGATTCGATTTTAAAATGGCGATTTGCGTTTGAAAGTACTCTTTTTTTGTCGTGTCGACGCCATATACTTCCTCGATTGAAAGGGCGCTTTTTTGCTCCTCTTGGATGAGTAGCGTAGCTGTAGCTTGGTATATCGATGCTTTGGAGTAGATATACCAAGTACAAGTTAATGAGAACAGAAGCGTGAATGCTGCGATGCTTAGCCAATTCTTTTTAATCGCTTTGAAGTGATGGCCAAAACGAATCAGTTCTACTTTGTTCATCTGGAGATTATTTGGATGAGTCCCGTTCATTTGATTCCCTGTCACTTAAAAGAAGCTCTGGTCAATAAATACAATGTCACCAGGTTCAACGTTGCGGTGCATACTGACCCCTTCCATCGTTTGACCCGTTTTATGCTTGGTTAGGTTAATGCCTTTGCGTGAGGCTCTGTCGGTCAAGCCGCCTGCTAGAGCGATGGCCTTCTCTATGGTTAACCCTGGACGGTACTCAAATCCACCTGGTTTCCGGACTTCGCCATTAACGTAAAACAGACGAAAATTATTGATGGTGACCATCACTTTTGGATTGATGAGATAATCGCCTTTTAAGCCCGTTTCTATTTCGTACTTGAGTTGTTTCGGTGTTTTTTTGATTGCTTTAATTCGACCAAGGTAGGGGTAATCAAAATAGCCATCTGACGTTATTAGAATATTTTTAATCGTAAGATCTTCTTCACCATAGACCTGCACGGAAATGGTATCGCCAGTATCGAGTAAGTAATCTTCCTCGTTTGAGTCAGCGTTGACCAAAGTGCTAAATAGCAACAACGCTACACTCATGAATTTGATGAATGCCTTCATTAATAATCCTTTTTACAGAGAAAACTGTGCGCTTAAAGTCCAAATGTTTTGTTCGAAGCTATAACCCGATCGGCTAGAGTTTTTATCTTGGTATTGCCAATCGGCTTGCAGCTGTATCCAACGTTTGATCTGATAATCGATACCAAAAGATAGAGTGTACCGATCGTCGTTTCTGGAAATTCCTGTGTAATCATCTTGTTGATAAACAGCACCTAAGCGAGTTGCAAGGTAACTATTCCAATCGTGCTTCAGGTTCAGTCGGTAACGAGTTTGTAGGTTGTAATCGCCATCTTGATCGGGGTTAACCGCCGCCTGAGTGGTTTTCACGCTGACTAGAGTTTGTTCTTGAGGCAACCATTCAAAGCCGATATCCCAACTAAAGCCTTTAAATGTCTCTCGTTGAGCGCTGTCAAAATCTTTGATTTGATAACCGAGTCGAGCGATGCCTTTGGTTTTTCCTGTAACTTCCCATTCGGCACCGGTGTAATAGAAACTGGTGTTGTTATCTTTCGATGGCTGCGCAGAATTTCGGTGCTGATACTCGGTTATGATTTGGTTTGTTCCGACTAACCAATAGGTTCTTGGCGTCGCTCTTAAATAGAACTCCAAATGTGCATTGGGAGCTCGAAAATCGTTGTATTTAGTTTTAGCGTTTGGGCGACCAGGCAAGCCGTCACGATAGTTTTGATAGGTTTTATCACTGTAGCCTAAACCGAATTCGAGTCTGCCTTTGGCACCGTTAGATCCAAAGACATAATTGGTTTTTACATCGTTACGGTTGAACTCTATTGGTGAGTCGATTGCGCTACCATTACCTTCGGTAATATCTTCTCCTCGAACTTCATGCTGGGCGCGAAAACGGTAATCAACCACTAAACGATGACGATGATTAAATTCGAAAAAGTTGGAAAACTGAAAAGTGTGGTCGTCGAAGTCGTTGCGATCGTCAGATGAAAAGCCAGCTTTTAACTTATATAAAATATCTGCGCGATAGCGATTCCGTTCTATACGTGCTAGTAAGCTTGGTTCTATACCCCAAATATTGACCGATTCTACATTGCCGGATTTTTCCGCTTTATTGATGTTGTCATCTCCCTCGTAGAAAGTTTTTACGAGGGGAATCAACTCTATACCAGACTCGGTTTGGTAAGCCATCGGTTCTGCGAGCAAGTCAGTAGAAAACAGACTTAATGCTATTGCCATTGTCAGTTTCTTCATAATCTCAACCTTAGTACGCGTTAGCACCAGTGAAGCCTTTGAAAACGGTCATAAAGATGATTTTGATGTCCATCCAAACCGACCAATGGTGGATGTAATCCAAATCAAACTCGACTCTCTTTTCCATTTTTTCTAAGGTGTCGGTTTCGCCGCGATAACCATTAATCTGCGCCCAGCCAGTAATGCCTGGTTTTACTTTGTGACGTAGCATGTAGCGATCCACGATCTGACGGTATTCTTCATTGTGTGCCACGGCATGAGGGCGTGGGCCGACAATAGACATGGTCCCTTGCAGTACATTGATAAATTGAGGTAGTTCGTCCAAAGAGGTGCGACGTAGAAATCCGCCAAAAGGCGTAATACGAGGATCGTTCTTTGTCGCCTGTTTCACGTTGGAACCTTGATCCATGGTTGTCATTGAACGGAACTTCCAGACTTCAATCTTGCGTCCATCAAGACCGTACCGATGTTGTTTAAAGATGACAGGGCCTTTAGACGTTGCCTTAATGCCAATCGCAATGACGAATAGAATAGGGGCGATTAAGACCAAAATAATGCTCGAAAACAAGATGTCTTCAAACCGTTTTACCCAAGAAGAAATTCCAGCAAAAGGTGTATCAAAGACACTTAGTGTTTGAACTTGGCCGATCTGCGCCCAACGAGAATGTAAAAGGTTATAAGTGAAGAAGTCGGGAATCAGATACGTATTTGCGGTGGTATCTGAGAATTGGTTAAGAAGTGACGCAATGCGCTCTTTTGCGTGCATTGGCATCGCGATATAGACGTAATCTACTTCCCCTTTTTTAGCTCGCTCAAGGGCGTGGTCAACAGCTCCTTTAATAGGATAATCAGAATTTGGCAATCTGTCGGAAGATCGTTCGTCGTAAAAGCCATCAAAAAGCACGCCGTGTTCTGTGTGGTTTTGAATTTCGTTAGCTAGGGTAATGCCGTGAGGAGTTTGGCCGATGATGATCGCAGTGCGAGTGTTGAATCCTTTTCTTCTCAAATAGGCTAATCCGGTACGGAATGTTACTCGCCATGCCAAAAGCAGAGCGGGCGTAATCGCAAACCACAGCACTAAAATTGTGTTATCAAATAAGGTATGGACTTTAGAAAAATACAGCACAATAAAGATAAGTGCAGAAGTCACCGCCCAAGCAACACAGACAATAAACATCTGCTCTTTAAACGAACTGGTTCGCCAAGAGCGATACAGATTGCCGCTTTCTGCCATAAATAGAAAGGAGATGCCTCCAACGAAAGCCAATATGACGTAATCTTTCCCCATCGCAGTATTCATGTCTTTGAACACTAAAAGCAGCATAAAAGAGACGATGACAGCAAGATCTGAGATGCGATATAAAAAAGCGAACTCCATCTCATGAGAGCGGATAAGTCCTTTTTGTTTCATGACTCAGTTTCCCTTCTGACACGCTACCGCCCTTGGGTGTCTTCCCCAATTGCCGTGTCGTGAACGTTATTAGTAGTTAGTGCACAGAGCATTCTGTGGAATGCTGCTGAGTTTTTTGTCACGTGTAATTTCGTTGATAAGTGTAAAAATTTGCTTTGTTGAGGTAAGTGGAAATAAGAATGATATTTAGCCCTTTGGCTAAGTTTGGCGGGTTAGGAAAAAGCTGGTACTTACTTATGAGGAATGAGGAAAAGTATTAAAAATGAAGTATCAGTACAAAGACAATGGTTTATGTGAGGGTAGAAGAAACGGGTGATTTGATTCGTTAACGATTAATGATTTAGTATCGAATTGCTGATATTTATTAAGATAAAAAAATCCCTCTCACTTGAGAGGGATTTTTTTGAGTAAGGACGAATGAACTATTCGACTTCTACGCCGTTTTCTTTGTATAGGCGGCGGCATGCGCGACCATCACTGTGGAACAGGTGACAACGATGAGCTGGAATACCGATCTCGATTTTATCGCCAGTGTCGACTGCAAGCGTGTCCGGCTGACGGAAAATAACGTCGGCGTCCGCACCTTCTAGGTTTAGGTATACTTGAGTTTCGTTACCTAGCTTCTCAACAATCATCACTTCACCGTGAATACTTGCATCAGCTTCAGAAGCGGATAATAGGTGCTCAGGGCGAATGCCTAAAGACATTCGGTCGCCGCGGTTAACTGTTGTACCATCCACCGGAATCCAGAAAGATACGCCGTTAGATAGTTGAACTTTGACGCGCTCTGCTTCTACTTCATCAATGAATACGCTCATGAAGTTCATTTTCGGAGAACCGATAAAGCCAGCTACAAAGCGGTTTTGTGGGTAATGGTAAAGCTCAAGCGGCTTACCAACTTGCGATACATAACCGCCGTCTAGTACAACGATTTTATCTGCCATTGTCATCGCTTCTACCTGATCGTGCGTTACGTAGATCATGGTACAACCAAGTTGGCGTTGTAGCTTAGTAATTTGTGCACGCATGTTTACACGCAGTGCCGCATCCAAGTTTGATAGTGGCTCGTCTAGAAGGAATACATTTGGCTGCGATACCAATGTTCGGCCAATCGCCACACGTTGACGCTGTCCACCAGAAAGTGCTTTTGGTTGGCGCTCAAGCAAGTGGCCTAGTTGTAGGATTTCTGCTGCTTGTTCAACACGCTTGTCGATTTCTGCTTTGTCTGCTTTTGCTAGTTTCAAGCCAAATGACATGTTGTCATATAAGTTAAGGTGCGGGTAAAGAGCGTAAGACTGGAATACCATACCAACACCACGTTTGGATGGTTCGACGTCATTCATGCGCTGGTCACCAATATACAAATCACCTGAAGTAATGTCTTCAAGACCGGCAATACAACGTAAAAGGGTAGATTTACCACAACCTGATGGACCTACAAAAACAACAAATTCACCTTCGTTGATTGTTAGGTCTACGTTCTTAGAAATCAGTACGTCGCCATACGCTTTACAAACATTTTTTAACGTGACACTCGCCATGTAGCTCGTCCTCGATCAATTTTTTATTATTCACCGCTCATCATTATATGAATTATCTAGCGAGCAGTAACAGTAGGAATCGGTAAGTTCTTGCGGTTGGTAAGAAAAGTAGGGTAGCACTTCAATAAAATGTCCTGAATAGAAGTGCTACCCATCATAGCCAAGTACGAGTTTCTCTCCCCCACATTATTCGTATTGTCTCCCCCGTGAAATAATTACCACAAACAACACTAATAATGACATTCCACTCGTCTGGCAATGCAAAACCAGCAAATCTTTTTCCTAATACGTAGGCACTGCTGGGAAAGGGTTCTTACCATCCACTCTTGGATGACTGCAGTTTCTAAGATTGTGCGTAGTGCGACATCCTCCTAATAGAAATAATTGTAGGGGGAGTAGAAAGGGAGGAGTAAAAAAGGAGGAGGAAGAAAGCAGTTGGTCGGAAATCACATTATTGCACCACCTAAAGTTGAAACCGATCACAGGAACTATCCATTTTGTGATTTGAGTCTCTTACCCTTGGCGATTTAGATCACGAAAATACGTCATAATTGTAAGGGCGTAGGGATTAGGAGGATGAGACATATTGGATTATTTCAGATGATATATGTCGAAATACGGCTGAACCTCAATGGACTAGCCCTACATCAAAAATATAAAAAGGATACGAACATGAAAAAGTTAAGCGCTGTAGCACTAGGTACTCTTGTTGCTTTGGGTTCTTTTGGTGCTAATGCTGCCATCGAAGAAGGACAACTTACTATCTGGATCAACGGTGATAAAGGCTACAACGGCCTTGCTGAAGTTGGTAAGAAATTTGAAGAAGACACAGGCATTAAAGTGACTGTGGCTCACCCAGATGGCCTTCAAGACAAATTCCCTCAAACTGCAGCGACTGGCGACGGTCCTGATATCGTATTCTGGGCTCACGACCGTTTCGGTGGTTACGCAGAAGCTGGCCTGCTAGCAGAAATTAAACCTTCTAAGAATATTCAAGAAGGTATCGTTGATTTCGCTTGGGATGCGGTACGTTACGACGGCAAATTGATCGGCTATCCAGTTGCGGTTGAGTCTCTATCTCTAATCTACAACAAAGACCTAGTTCCAAACCCACCAAAGTCTTGGGAAGAGGTTGCAGCATTAGATGCAAAACTTAAAAAAGATGGCAAGTCTGCAATCATGTGGAACCTAAAAGAACCGTACTTCACTTGGCCACTAATGGCGGCTGATGGCGGCTACGCGTTCAAATACACTTCTGAAGGTTACGATGTTAAAGACGCTGGTATCGCGAAAGAAGGCGTTAAAGACGCAATGAGCTTCGTAAAAGGCTTAGTTGATAAAGGCGTAATCTCTGCGGATATGGATTACTCCGTGTCTGAATCTGCGTTCAACCAAGGCAAAACAGCGATGACGATCAACGGTCCATGGTCTTGGGGCAACATTGAGAAGTCTGGCGTTAACTACGGCGTGACTACGCTACCTAAGTTCCAAGGTCAATCTTCTAAGCCATTCGTTGGTGTTCTAACGGCTGGTATCAGCACTGCGTCTCCAAACAAAGACCTAGCAGTTGAGTTCATTGAGAACTACCTACTAACAAACGATGGCCTACGTATGGTTAACAACGATAAGCCTCTAGGTGCGGTAGCACTTAACTCGTTCCAACGTGAGCTAGATTCAGATACTCGTATCGCAGCAACAATGGACAATGCGATGAACGGCGAAATCATGCCAAATATCCCTCAAATGAACGCATTCTGGGGTGCGGCTAAGAACGCAATCATCAACGTAGTTGACGGTCGTCAAACTGTCGATGCAGCTCTTGCAGATGCAGAAAAACAAATGACTAAATAATTAAGTAAGACCTTTTTAAGGAGGAGGCAACTCCTCCTTACTTTTCTATATTTATTCTATATTCGCTAGCAGGTTCCCTATGCAGTCAGTTCAAGGTACAAATGCTATGACAGCACCAGAAGCCAGCCTTCCGAGCAGCAAAAAAGTGTTCATGAAATGGTCACTTTTAGGCACAGTCGGCATCATCAATGGCTACGCAACAATCCTTATGTATTCTCGCGGTGAGATTGCGTTTGCACTACTTACGCTCATTCTTACCGCTTTAGCGTTGTTCATCTTTGGTAGTAAAAAGACGTACGCACACCGTTACATTTACCCTGGTATAGCAGGGATGATCCTTTTCATTCTTTTTCCTTTGGCGTACACCATAGGTTTGGCGTTTACCAACTATAGCGCGAAGAACCAACTCTCTTTTGATCGCGCTCAGAACGTACTTTTGGACCGAACTTACCAAAGTGGTGATAGCTACCCGTTCACTTTGTATAAAACGGAGCAAGGCCATCAACTTGTGGTTGAAAAAGATGGTGAGCTACTTGCAAGCCCGACTTTTCAGCTTGATAACCTTTCAGCATCGGAGTTTGATCTTTCACCAATTGAAGAAGTAACGGGTGAAAAAGAATCAATCAAGGCGATTGTTAAGAACCGCAGTGCGTTGAGCAGTGTCGATTTACATTTGCCAAGTGGTGATGATATCCGCATGAGTGGGCTGCGCAAATTTGCTGCAGTTGTGCCTTTGTACACATTACAAGAAGATGGTGAAACGCTTTACAACAACCGGACTGAAGAAACGCTACGTCCAAATATGGAAGTAGGTTACTACCAGCCTGTCGATGAAAACGGTCAATTTGTTGGCAGCACAGTGTCACCAGGTTTCGTGGTGAACATTGGTACCCACAACTTTGAGCGTGTTTGGAAAGATGATGGTATCAAAGAGCCGTTTATCAGTATCTTTATCTGGACCATTGTTTTCTCTGCGCTAACCGTATTATTTACGCTTGTTATTGGTCTTGTCCTTGCCAGTGTGGTTCAGTGGGAAGCACTTAAAGGTCGCTCAGTTTACCGTTTGTTGCTAATCCTGCCTTATGCAGTTCCGGCGTTTATTTCTATCTTGATCTTTAAAGGTTTGTTTAACCAAAGCTTTGGTGAGATCAACATGTTGTTGGAAGGCTTATTCGGCATTAGCCCGGCTTGGTTCTCTGATCCGTTCATGGCGAAAACCATGATCTTAATTGTTAACACTTGGCTTGGTTTCCCTTACATGATGATTTTGTGTATGGGCTTACTAAAAGCGATTCCAGACGATTTATATGAAGCATCAGCAATTGATGGTGCGAACTTTGTCACGAACTTCACACGTATCACACTACCAATGATGTTGAAGCCGTTAACACCATTGTTGATCGCGAGTTTTGCATTTAACTTCAACAACTTCGTACTTATCCAGTTGTTGACAGGCGGTGGTCCAAACATGATTGGTACATCAGAGCCTGCGGGTTACACCGACCTGCTAGTAAGTTACACCTACCGAATCGCATTCGAAGGTGCTGGTGGTCAAGACTTCGGTCTAGCAAGTGCAGTAGCAACGCTTATCTTCCTATTGGTTGGCGCATTGGCACTTATCAACCTACGCGTAACTAAAGTAGCTCAGGACTAAGGAGAAATTACAATGGCAATGGTACAAGGTAAGTCATTAAAATATCGTGTTTGGGCTACTCATATTGCAATGTGGGCATTCTTGGCACTGATTATTTTCCCTTTACTGATGATCATCGCGATTTCATTCCGTGAAGGTAACTTTGCAACGGGTAGCCTGATCCCAGACAACCCAACACTTGATCACTGGAAATTGGCATTAGGTTTCTCGGTGACTAATCCAGACGGTACAGTTACACCGCCACCATTCCCAGTAATGACATGGCTGTGGAACTCTGTAAAAGTGGGTGGTATTTCTGCAATCCTAATCGTGGCGCTATCAACCACATCGGCTTACGCGTTTGCTCGTATGAAGTTCAAAGGTAAGAACACCATTCTTAAAGCGATGATGATCTTCCAGATGTTCCCTGCGGTGTTGGCACTGGTTGCTCTGTACGCGTTGTTCGACAAACTGGGTCAGTACATTCCTTTCCTTGGCCTGAACACGCATGGCGGTCTGATCTTCGCTTACTTAGGTGGTATCGCACTGCACGTTTGGACCATTAAAGGCTACTTCGAAAGTATTGACTCGTCTCTAGAAGAAGCGGCGGCTCTTGATGGTGCTACACCATGGCAAGCATTCCGTTTGGTATTGCTGCCACTGTCTGTGCCAATCCTAGCGGTAGTCTTCATCTTGTCGTTCATCATGGTAATTGGTGAAGTTCCTGTAGCGTCACTACTGCTTTCTGATGTAGACTCGTACACACTTGCAGTGGGTATGCAGCAATACCTATATCCACAAAACTACTTGTGGGGTGACTTTGCCGCAGCTGCTGTACTTTCAGCAGTGCCAATCACTGCCGTATTCTTACTTGCGCAGCGCTGGTTGGTTGGTGGTCTAACCGCTGGTGGTGTGAAAGGATAATCTCTTGTGGTCTGAGATTGATAAGAATAACTAGAAAAGGGCGACCACATGGTCGCCCTTATACTTAGCACGGATATTACAATTTTGGTTTGGCCGCCGATCAGTAATATCTTGGCTTTTATTGGCGTTACGCATAGCTGGCTGTTAGCTTAGTTCCTTACGATTCAATCACTAACAGTTTTTGTAACCATAACCTGAGTTTAGACTCAGGTTTTTTTATGCCTGTTAAAGGCAATTTTGCAATAAGTAGATAGAGATTAGCGGCTTTGCAATGGATTACACAGGGCTTGAATAATGCCCTGCGTAGCACTTCACATAAATAACTAGAGCTTAGTAAAAAGCTAAATTGAGGTAGGGAAGGAAGAGATTAAAACTCTCGGCTGGAAGGTGCGCATCCAACGTATTGAAGCAGCGTGTACAAACTTTCTTGCTGCAGTGCGACGCGACGAAATAAATTAGCAAAGGTAACATCACCGCCAAAGCAAGTTTGAATGTAATGATTAATTTCTGTTTCGTTATACCCCTCGACGTACATGGTTCTCACCCACTGGTACTCGACCGCTTTTAAATTGGTCAACGTCTCTTCACTTAAGGTCGTTTCTTTTAGTCTCAAGATCCAAACTCTATCCAACTCTAAAATAATGGATGGATTTAAGCAAAGCTAGGTGAAGGATTTATGACAGAGAAGGGCGAGCGTGAAACAAATGGCGAAACCATGATGTTGCTCCACACTCTGGGTCTAGGTAACGTTGAGGTACTTAATAGCGTTCTTAACGGATGCCAGTTACTTGAGATATTTAACGTGTGCTTCCATTTCTTCCCCAATCTCTTTACGCATGTTCATAAGACGGATAGCGGATTGCTCTAAGGCTTTGTCTTCACCTGACTCTGGAATCCATTTCGGTACATCGGTTGGTTTTCCGTTTTCATCTACAGCAACCATGATAACGATACAGTGAGTGGTGAGTCTGTTTTTCATTTGCTTTGGATCACTGGCTTGCACGTCAATCGCAATGTGCATTGAGCTTCGTCCGGTATAAATGACTTTCGCGCTAACTTCGACTAAGTTGCCGACATGAATCGGAGCAACAAACCGAATGCCGCCAGCATATGCGGT
Source organism: Vibrio sp. YT-18 (assembly GCF_033337345.1). Taxonomy (NCBI): domain Bacteria; kingdom Pseudomonadati; phylum Pseudomonadota; class Gammaproteobacteria; order Vibrionales; family Vibrionaceae; genus Vibrio; species Vibrio sp. YT-18. The sequence goes on from NZ_JAWOQO010000009.1 coordinate 40,558, forward strand.
AATGCAATATTTACCACTCCACGCTGCAGAGCAGGCGTACGCTGCCAAGTCGATCCATTTCATTACGGCGCCGCCGTGCACTTTTCCGCCAAAATTTACGTCGCTGGGTTCTGCTAAAAAGCGAAGGGTAATGTCTCTTTGACCACTGCTCATCTGTCTTTCCTTGATGGGTTATTGTTTTCCCAATTTAGCAGCAAGATGAATTTTCGGGAATAGCGAATGAAACAAAATTTTAACTTTTATTCGAACGCTGGAAGTGACAAGCCACAGCGTAGTTCTGTGGCTTGGGGTGTAGATGTTAATTGGCGGTAGAGGCAATCTCAGAATTGGATAATGGTTTTCTCTGTCTTACTTTTACTTGCGACAGGATAACGCCAGAGATGACTAACAACCCACCAATAATGTGGTAAGCGTAAATTTTCTCACCAATTAGTGTTGAAGCAAGTATGACGGAAACCACAGGCATTAGGTTCATGAACATAGCACTTGAATCAGCACCAATTGAATCAATCGCTTTGACCCACATCAGCGGCGCGAAAATGGAAGCAGCAATACCAGCATAAGCGATTAATGGTAGCGCATCTTGGCTTGGTAACAGTTGCTCACTAGAGAGCCAAAGTGGTGTGAGCATCAAAACAGAAAAGAAGCCCTGCATGTAAACCAGAGTTAAACTACTGAATGGCATTTTCCAGCGTTTTAGCAGAACACAATAAGCCGCGTATACCATGGCAGCAACGAGCATTAAGCTGTCACCTTGCGTTAAGTCTTGATGTAAAAAGTAAGTGATATCACCGTGACCAAGCATAAATGCCAAGCCGCCGAGCGAAATGACACCACCGACGATACTTAACATTGATATAGATTTACCGAGCAATGGGACACTTAAAAACACACTGATCAAAGGAACTAAAGAGGTGATCAGGGCCATATTAGAGGCCGTTGTTGTTAAACCGGCATAGTATCCAAGTGACTGGTTGAGAACCATACCAAGTAACGCAAGAAACGCCAACTTAGCTAAGTAAGGTCGAATAATGTGTCGTTGTTTGATGATTGCAGGCAGGCAAAATGGCGTTAGGAGTACCATTGCGACAAACCAACGGTAGAAACTCATCGCACTTGGTTCAATGGCGCTCGCAGCCATCTTGTTCACAATTGAGTTACCACCCCAAATCATAACGGTGAAAAACGGAAGTAAATAAATCATGAGAACCCTATAGCACAATTATTGATGGCGCTAGTCTGGCAGGTCTTTATAATAAAAAGTATCTCTTAAAAGACATCGTAAGCGATAGGAAGACAATTTTGAAAAAGAGCGCCAGAAATCTTCACCCCTCCTTATCAATCGATCGTGCGCCATCAGATGTATTTATGAATTTCGAAGCGTTTCTCTCTAATACAGAAACACGAATTCATAGCCACCCTTGGGGGCAAGTGCAACTGATCAGCGGTGGGATTCTGGAGATGGATGCAGAAGACACAAGATTTCTAGCACCTCCACATCTTGCTATTTGGGTTCCCGCCGGAATTCGTCACACTAGCTACAACCGTAAGCCAATCGAATATTGTTCTTTGAACATTGCCCCTGAATTGACAGCGCATTTTCCTACCAAAACGAGCTTGATCAAAGTGACTCCAATCGTGTCATCTATTATTGAGGACTTTCGTCAGCGAGACATTAACGTGGCGCAAACTGATGAAGACAAGCGCTTGGTACAAGTGTTATTGGACCAGCTTGCAAAGCAAGAAGTCGAACATCACTTTTTACCGACTACCGACAATAAGTATCTTGAACCGATTTTAAAAGCAGTAGAAGAATCGCCGACGGATGAGATCAGTTTGGCGGAGTGGGCGGCAAAAGTGCATACCACAGAACGCACGTTAGCGAGACATTGCCAGAGTGAATTAGGAATGAGCTTTACTGAGTGGCGCTTACGTGTACGTTATTTGCATTCTATGGAGTTGCTGCGTAAAGGGCAGACCGTAAAAGAAGTCGCTCTGACGTTAGGTTATAACCAAGCTAGCCCTTTTATCGCGATGTTCAAGAAATACTCCGGCATGACACCGGAGCAATACAAGAATCGATTGTTATAGCTGAGCGATTATGTAATTCAAACCACCCACCACGGCTGCAACCTGTGCATCGTTACATTCTTCGTCGGTCACCGTTGGGCTGTCTGGGTACACTTCCGTTGTCGTGCCGTAAACGCAATTTGTTACGCCGCCACACAGGCCCAGTTTTACCATTGGGTAGTTGATAACGCCAAACTGTACGACGGGTGAACCAATGATTTCGCCGTTTTCATCTGCTGGTGCAATGTGAGTCACTTTTGCAACTGACTCAATGACCGCTTTTTGGAAGTCAGGCTGAGGGTTTTCACTATCTCCCACCGTGTAAAAGCCATCTGGGATCATACCTTCAATGTACTCAATACCATCACGAGCAGCTAAGGCTGGACGGAACTCAGTTTCGTCAGAATCTGTCGTTTCATGTAGATCAATGTGCATTGACACATCGCCTAAAGTTGCAACGAGCTTCATGAGGTTAGCGGACTCTTCGGCAGGGCTATCCTTATAGAAAGAGCGGTTTGGATCAATCGCGTTTGGATTCCAGCGGTTGATCACCTCGTAACCCCAAGGGCTTACGCAGGGTGCAACGACAATATTGAAATGCTCTGCATAGCGCTCTGCTTCTGTTTCTACAAACTTTAATGCGCCATGTACACCGCTGGTTTCGTAACCGTGCACGCCGCCTGTGACCAACACAGCAGGTTTAGTTGAATCCCAATTGCGTGTTTTGATACAAAACAGAGGGAAGCGTGCCTCGTTGTATGAGAGCGCACCATATTGTTCAACATCAAAACGCTCGCGTAGGGCATCGATTTTACTGACGACTTCATCTTGGTAGCTACGTTTTACTTCTTGCGTTGCTAACCAAGCTTTACGTTCTTCTTCGTTCCAAGGTTGGCCAGGAGTACCGATCGGGTAAATGTATCCACTTTTCATCTATACTTTTTCTTTTGACTGCTGAAAGGTATCACAAGACTAGACCTGTCTTATCTTTACGGCAATATAAAACACCATTTGGGGTGGTATTCTTTGCAAAATCATCACTTTGATGAGTGATTCATTGGTGTTACATTTTGTTACTTACTCAATTTCATATAAGAGACAAAAAATGGCTGGAGCAAGTTTACTCACACTGTTGGACGATATTGCCACGGTGCTTGATGATGTCGCCTTAATGTCAAAAATGGCGGCAAAGAAAACCGCAGGTGTATTGGGAGATGATCTAGCGTTAAACGCTCAACAAGTGTCTGGTGTTGCATCTGAGCGAGAGATTCCAGTGGTTTGGGCGGTTGCAAAAGGCTCATTCAAAAATAAATTGATTTTAGTTCCTTCAGCTTTACTTATTAGCGCGATTATTCCATGGCTTATTATGCCATTATTGCTAATTGGCGGCTTATTTCTCTGCTTTGAAGGGGCAGAGAAAGTACTTGAGAAAGTGTTTCCTCACTCGCATCCGCACGAAGAAAAAGAGGAGCTAGTTAATACTGGCGAGTCGATAGAAGAGTATGAAAAGCGTAAAGTTTCTGGTGCGATTCGAACAGACTTTATCCTTTCAGCAGAGATCATCGTGATTGCGTTAGGTACCGTGACAGGAGCCAGTCTTGTTACGCAAATTTTAGTTGTCAGTTTAATTGCAGTGATTATGACGGTTGGAGTTTATGGACTAGTCGCTGGGATTGTGAAGCTAGATGATTTAGGCCTTTACCTTGAAAGTCGCTCAAACGGTAAAGGTTGGGTAGCGAAAGTCGGAGGGGCCTTGGTCGCTTTTGCACCAAAGTTGATGAAGTTGTTAACCATTGTAGGAACTGCTGCGATGTTTTTGGTGGGTGGAGGAATTGTGGTGCACAACGTGCCAGCCATTCATCACTTTGTAGAGCCGATTATTATGAACTTTAGTGGTCATTCGGTTGCTACAGCCATTTTGCCTATTTTACTGAACGGTATTATCGGCTTTGTGGCGGGGTTGGTTGTGGTTGCGGTATGGACGATGGTTGAAAAGCTTCGTGGTCAATAATCACATCTAAAACATGAGACGATAATAACAAGGGTCATGACTTCTTTTTACAAAAAGCATGACCCTGTTTTATGGGTGAAACGTCAGTAAAGTACTTACTTCACTTTCCACTCGATCTGTTCATTTGCTCGAATAGGCACAACGATATCATTGCCAAATGGCATCGTTTCTGGCACATCCCAAGCGGATTTTTCTAACGTTACTGTATCTGTGTTACGTGCAATGCCGTAAAAATCAGGACCGTTGAAGCTTGCGAAAGCTTCCAAGTTTTCCAACTTGCCTTCTTTTTCGAAGACTTCTGCATAAAGCTCTAGCGCAGCGTGTGCAGTGTAAGAACCAGCACAACCGCAAGCCGATTCTTTTGCCCCTTTCGCATGTGGCGCTGAGTCTGTACCTAGGAAAAACTTCTTGCTACCACTAGTTGCTGCTTCGATCAGCGCTTGCTGGTGGGTTCCGCGCTTAAGAATTGGCAAACAGTAGAAATGAGGTTTAATACCACCCACAAGCATGTGGTTACGGTTGAAAAGAAGGTGGTGGGCAGTGATGGTAGCCGCTACGTTGTCTGAGGCATTGTTAACGAAGTTTGCTGCGTCGGCGGTGGTGATATGTTCTAGTACGATTTTAAGATTAGGGAAATCATTGACGATAGGAGCGAGGACGGTATCAAGGAATTCTTTTTCTCGGTCGAATATATCAACATCGTGATGTGTTACCTCCCCATGAACCAAAAGTAACATTCCTACTTCTTCCATTGCTTCTAAAACGTGATAAATGTTTTTCGCATTGGTCACACCGGAATCTGAGTTTGTTGTGGCGCCAGCAGGATAGAGCTTGGCAGCAACAATGTGTCCGGTTGCTTTAGCCTTACGTATTTCGTCTGGTGTCGTGTTATCTGTAAGGTAAAGCGCCATTAAAGGCTCAAACTGTTCGCCATGTTGCTCTTTGAGAATTCGGTCACGGTAGGCTAGGGCGAGCTCAGTTGTAGTAACAGGTGGGACGGTATTTGGCATAATCAGCGCACGGCCATTGTAGCGGCTGATGTCGCGAACGGTGTCTTTAAGAACTTCCCCATCGCGTAAGTGAACGTGCCAGTCGTCAGGACGAGTGATAGTCAGTGTTGTCATTAATTGCTCCCACCATTGAAAAGTTGTCTGATTGGAGCCTAAGCGCCGTATTTGCTTTTGAGCAAACGCTTGCGCTTAGGCGACAGGATGATAGAGGAATTGCCCTCATATTTCATCCCATTTTTCAATTTTATAAAGAGTGAGAGTGTAAGTGGTTACTTCATTGTTAACCAAAGCGCGTGGATCGTACCTGGTAGAAAGAAGAAACACGTCAATATTAGATTAATCAAAAAGTCTTTATTTAGACCTTTCTCCATAAACACCGCGACAGGCGGAAGAAAGATACATAACAAAATCAGAACCAGTTTTCTTGTATCCATAATTAAGCTCCAAATCGATAAATGGGAGTAGTGATAACTTGGGTGAATTATGTGTGTCGTATCACACTTTATCAAACGGTATTTGGTCAGAACGGTGTTAAAAAACGCGAATATTGAGTGTAGTAAATACTTGTCACTAAAACCAAATTTATAAGAATATGGTTTCGAGAAAGTTGAAATGGATGAAGAGGCAGTAGACTCTGCAACTTAATGTGATTTGAGTATACAATACCGCAACAAATAAAAAACACCCGTAGGAAGAAGGCTATGTCGCAACCCGTTTTATCCCAAATTAATGTTTTTCCGGTTAAGTCAGTTGGCGGATTATCGCTGTCGTCCGTATGGGTTGAGAAGCAAGGATTGAGCTTCGATCGTCGCTTTATGATTGCGAAAGCTGATGGCTCGATGATCACTGCGCGAAAGTATCCGCAAATGGTAACCATTAAGTCTGCCTTATTGTCCGATGGAGTGGTGTTTAGTAGTTTGGGTATGGAGCCACTTAAAATCCGTTACCAAGATTTCAAAATGCAGGAGACACCTGCAACGGTTTGGAAAGATACGTTTACTGCCTATACCACGACAGATGATGCAGATGACTGGTTTAGTCGTGTGTTGGGGCAGCGCGTTGAGTTGTTGTTTAGTGGTGAGCAATCGAATCGTGTCCGTGAAAAGCTAGGTCAAAACGTCAGTTTTGCTGATGGTTATCCGGTTTTAGTGATCAGCCAAGCTTCACTTGATGAGCTGAACCGAAGAAGTTCAGAGCTACACTCAATGGATCAGTTTCGTACTAACTTAGTTGTCTCTGATACTAAGCCATTTGAAGAAGATTCATGGAAGCGCATACGAATCGGTGAGGTAGAGTTTGAGTCTCTCAAACCTTGCGAGCGCTGTATCCTGACTACGGTGAATACCCAAAGAGGCACATTCCGTGAGAGCAAAGAGCCGCTCAAAACCTTGCAACAGTTCCGTGCAAACGATGTCGGTGGTGTGTTCTTTGGCCAGAATCTTGTCGCGCGAAATGAAGGCATTATTCGTCAAGGCGATAAAGTTGAAGTATTGGAGTACAAAGAGCCGGAGTTTTACGCAGATAACTCGCCAGTGCGCATGAAGCTTACATGTGTTGAGCGTGAAGAAATTGCCCAAGACTTTGTGACCTTATGGTTAGAGCCAAACAAAGGTTCGTTGCCTAATTACTTGCCAGGACAACACCTGCCAATAGAGGTGAATATTGATGGTAAGAAAGTGGGTCGACGCTATACCTTATCATCCAGTCCTTCTCGCCCGGGTCGTTATGCTATTTCTGTAAAGCGTATCGCGGGTGGAAGAGTCTCTAACTCACTCTTAGACAACTTACAAGTCGGTGATGTTTTAGAGGCAGAACAACCTGATGGCCAGTTCCACCTAAAAACGCATGAAGCGCAGCCTCTATTGTTACTCTCTGCGGGTAGCGGAGTAACACCAATGCTATCGATGGTACGTTACTTAGCGGATCATAATCAGTTGGAGAACGTGGTTTTCTACCATCAATGTCGGACCGAAAATGATATTCCTTGTCGCTCAGAGTTGGAGCAGTTAAAGCGTGAGCACCCAGGGCTAGAAGTAAAAGTCTGTTTAACGCAACCTGCTGTTGATTGGTTTGGTTTGAAAGGGCGTTTAAGTTTGTCACACATTAAGCAAATCAAAGATGTTGAACAGCGGCAGGTGTTTGTGTGTGGTCCTGATGGTTTTATGGAGAAAGCGAAAAATCTCCTGCTAAGAAAAGGGCTGCCAGAAGAAAACTACCATCAAGAAGCGTTTGGAGTTTCTTCTCTTACGTCAAAGCCAGAGAAAAGTCTCGCTATTGACTTTAATGGAACTAAAGTCGTAGGCAACAACCAAAAAACGTTGTTAGATCAGCTCGAAGATGCAGGGAAGGTTGTTAGTAATAGCTGTCGTGCTGGCTTATGCGGCGCGTGTAAGGTTCAGCTTACGTCGGGTCAAGTACATCATCCGGACGTGCCCGCGTTGACTGATGAGGAACGTGCAATGGGAATCGTATTGGCGTGTTGTGCTGTGCCAGAGACGGATGTAACAGTAACCAACTAGGCGAGAACGTCTTTGTCCTTCGACAAAAACTGTTCCTAGACAAAAAAAACGCTGCTATTTTTAGCAGCGTTTTGAGTTTTAAAGAGAACGAAAATATCGTTTAGTCGTAAATCGTCGGGATTGGCTGGCGTTTGTGCTGCGTTGCTTTGTAAATCGCTACCAGACGGTCACTCACTTGCTGTGGAACAGGTTTGCCCTCTAAGAAGTCGTCGATTTGCTCGTAAGTTAGGCTTAGGGCATCTTCATCTGCTTTTTGTGGAGCAAGCTCTTCTAAGTCTGCTGTTGGCACTTTCTTAACTAGTTGCTCAGGTGCACCCAATGTAGCAGCTACTTCACGAACTTGGCGCTTACTTAATCCGAACAATGGTGCCATGTCACAAGCGCCATCACCAAATTTAGTGTAGAAACCAGTGATGTTTTCTGCTGAGTGATCAGTACCAAGAACAAGGCCGCCTACGTAGCCCGCGATCTCGTATTGAGCAACCATGCGAGCACGCGCTTTTACATTGCCTTTTACGAAGTCGACTTTTGCTGCATCAGTTGGTAGAAGATCTGTGCCTTCTAATGCAACGTGAGAAGCCGAATGAAGCCCGTCAACACCTGCTTTGATGTTCACCGATACAGAATGGGTTGGCTGGATAAAAGACAGAGCGAGCTGAGCCTCATCTTCATCTTTTTGCTCCCCATAAGGCAGGCGAACTGCGATAAATTGGTAGCTATTGTTGCCCGCTTCTTCGTTCAGCTGGTCTACAGCCAACTGAGCTAAACGACCACATGTCGTTGAGTCAACGCCACCGCTGATGCCAAGAACAAGAGACTTACAGCCCGCTTCTTGCAATTTACGCTTAATAAAAGCGACACGGCGTTCAATTTCAAAATGCGGATCAATTGAAGGGAGTACGCGCATTTCGTCACGGATGGATTGTTCCATTTAGGGTTCCTTTTCCTGCAAATATTTCAGACTCTAAAGCACATTTGCTCAAATGGTGATAAACCATACAGTTGAGGCTCATTAAACGCGACTTTAGGGTCAAAAGCTGTAAAGATTAGTAGTATCATACCGAAATCATCAGATTAGAAAACTCTCTTCAACCAGGTAATCACCGGATATGAAAAAAATCGCCATTTTTGGTAGTGCATTTAACCCACCTAGTTTAGGGCATAAAAGTGTTATTGAGTCATTGAGCCACTTTGATCTTGTGCTACTTGAGCCAAGCATTGCACACGCTTGGGGCAAGAACATGCTTGATTACCCAACTCGGTGCAAAATGGTTGATGTGTTCATCAAGGATATGGGGCTTTCTAATGTTCAGCGTTCTGATGTGGAGCAAGCTTTATACCAACCTGGACAAAGTGTGACGACCTATGCGTTGTTAGAAAAAATTCAAGAAATCTACCCAACTGCCGATATAACTTTTGTCATTGGTCCTGATAATTTCTTCAAATTTGCTAAATTTATTAGAGCTGAAGAGATTACGGAACGTTGGACTGTTATGGCATGTCCTGAAAAAGTAAAAGTCAGAAGCACAGATATTCGCAAAGCATTGGCCGAGGGTGAAGAGATCGGCGCCTATACAACACCTTCCGTACGTGATTTATTACTTAGTAAAGGCTTATACAGAGAAACATTGTCTGGGAACTGAGAGGTCAGATTTTCATGGTCAGAGTCGTTTTATTTAGTGCATGTGCGCTGCTTGTGGTGACAAAAGCTCATTCCGCGTGTAACTATTTTTCTGATCGTTCCGTGGTGTTTGAAGATAACACGCTTCCAATCTGTGAAGAAATTTTAGATTCCATCGGCGTGTTAAGTACTGAAGCATTGATTTGGTATGCAGCGGAAGCGAAGCTTGAAGGACCAACAGAAAACTATTGGGAGGAGTGGGCGATTAAGCCGGAAGACACCCCACTTCTAACTCAAAACTTAGAAAAGAATTACTTTGGTCTTGGTTTTTGGATGCCGGAAGAGCTTCGAGACGAAGAGAGTAAAATGGATACAGAAGAGTGGTTTCGTAGTCACGGGTTGATGTTCAGCGTTGGTTTTGGTGATAAATCCGACGGACAGCCAAGAATGCGGTTTGATTATCGTTGGCACGAATATTATGACGCTGACTGGATGATGCAGATAGAGGTACCTTTCTAGACACCTCAAGCAAATGAAAAAAGGGCGTACATTATCAATGTACGCCCTTTTTGTTTTAATCTACTTTCTGTGTCCGTAATTCTACGTAATGCTGAACACGTAGCTTGTTAAAGAGCAAGTTATAGCACTTCTCCAAAGACTAAAAAGCAAAGCTGTTCATATTCTTCGGTGTTACCAGCAAAAAGAGAGTCAACAATTTGCTCTTCCTTCTTCCCCGACAGTTTCATTTTTCTTGCTTCACGTAGTGTTAGTACCAAGCAAAGCTCTTTAGAAATATTCATGTCACAGCCAGGAGTCCATTGATTGATGGTTCTCGTTAACGTTGAGTGCGCTAGTTTAGGAGACAGCGTCAATACTTCATGTCTTACTACTGTCAGTAGATCGGTTTGCAGATCCGAGCGTTCGGCAGTTGTTGCTAGCTTCTCGACGAGCGCTTTTAGTAGCGGTGAAGGCTTCACAAAGCCCGCCTGTTGTGAGAAGTCGTCATTTAAACGCACAGAAAAATCACAACGATATACACGAGAATTAGGTAAAAAGGTGAGGGAGCTCAAACATCCTTGAGGAATCCAAAAATATTGGCCTGGTTCAATGGCATACTCCTGCTTACCCAATTTAATGACGGCTAACCCTTCGATGACAGATAGTAGACTGTGCTTCAGTGCTTTTTTACGCGCAGCTACATCAAGAAAGGGGTATTTAGCGTCGTGAAATTCAATTGCGTAGTTCATTATGAGTACCAGTGTTTTTTGGCGCTAAGGGTAACGTTAAACCCATACGATTCCAACCGGCTGAGAGAATTTTTTAGCATGATAAATGGTGGCTTAACTGGTATGACCATGTTAAAAGTATGGGTTGAAATGCTGCTTGTCAGCAAAACTATGCGTAAAATGTGCCAGCTTTTTTTGATATGTAATGAACAATGACAGCCAATACCGATCCTTATATTGAAATTCGTCCTTACAACGACGAAGAAATTCCAGCAGCGCTGGATCGTCTAATCCAAGATGATGAATTTATCACTGCTATCCTAGAACATCGCTTTGCTAATAAAGCAGCATGGTTCAAAACGCTAATGAGCCCGATCCTGCGCATCTACCTGAAAGCCAAGTGGAGCAAGCTTGATTCTGTCGAAGCAATTCAGATTGAAGTGAAGAAGTATCTGAAAGATACATTGAATAAGACAACGGATGGCGTCACTTTTTCTGGTTTGGATAAGCTGGATAAAAACACGTCATACCTATTCGTTTCTAACCACCGTGATATTGCGATGGACCCTGCGCTCGTAAATTATGGCTTGTACCAAAGTGGGCACCGTACAGTTCGTATAGCGATTGGCGATAACCTGCTGAAGAAGCCATGTGCGACAGAATTGATGCGACTCAATAAGAGCTTCATCGTTAAGCGCTCTGCTAAAGCGCCTAGAGAAATGATGAAAGCATTGGGACAACTGTCAAGCTATATCAAACATTCGCTTGATACTGGCAATTCAATTTGGATTGCCCAAAAGGAAGGCCGTGCTAAAGATGGAAACGACTTTACTGATCCTGCGATTTTAAAAATGTTCCATGTTGAAGGTCGTAAACAAAAAATCAGTTTTGGTGAGTACACGCGTTCTTTGAAAATCGTTCCTGTCTCGATTGCCTATGAAAATGATCCATGTGACATTGCCAAAGCAAAAGAGCTGTACGAAAAAGCAGAAAATGGCCGCTATGAAAAAGGCGAATTTGAAGATATCGAAAGCATCATTCAAGGTATCGTTGGCTATAAAGGCCGTGTGCATGTCGCGTTTGGTGATGTGATTGATCAAGAGTTTGAAACGCCAGAATCTCTTGCCGGCGAAATCGACCGCCAAATTCACAACAACTACAAGTTGTACCCAATCAACTTACTAGCTGCTGGACGCGAAGATTCAAGCATCATCACAGAGGCGGTGAAGCGTCACCTCGCGGATAAATTGGAGCAGTTACCTGAAGGGGCAAGACCTTATTTGGTGGCGAGCTATGCCAACCCAGTGAACAATCAAGAGTAGTATTCATCGCTGAACTTGATGGATTATGAACGCCTTAAAGCCTCGGTTTCCCGGGGCTTTTTCTTGTCTGCTTTTTAAGGTGCAACAGCCCCGCCAAGGGTTAAATTGCTAGGCCACTTGGTGATCTTGTTACCACCTAAATAGATATTCCCTTTCACCGTCATTGTGTCTGGAAATACTTTCAGCGCTGATCCTCCAATATAAAGATTACCATCAACCACCAATCCTTCAGGAAGTTCAGAAATGGGAGTGCGAATAACACTTAGATCACCCTTTACTCGAAGTTTAGCTGGAAGCGTTTTTAACGGTGTATCTGTCAGATTTAGGTAACCGCCTAGTTTGATGCCTTTAGGCCAGTTTTCGATCTTACTACCTAGTAGGTTTGCATAGCCTTTTATCTTTGTTCCTGAGCGAATAACTTTGAGTGCGCTGTTAGTTGCTTCCAGACTGCCTTCAACATCAAGCCCTTTAGGCAAGGTTTTGATAGGGGTTTGTGAGATGTTTAAGTTGCCCTTTACCACTAGGCCAGAGGGTAGTTGGGTGTAAGGCTTGTTTCTAAGATCAAGATTGCCGTAATTATCGATGTGACCAAACTTAGAATAGTAATCTAGCTCATATGCCAAAGGAGACGAGCAGAGCAGGATTGAAGTAAGGCATAGGGAAACAAAACGCATAGTCAAAGAGTTAGTTAAATACCGAGATCAACAGGTGCTTATCTTATACTTAAATAAACCTATTATGCATTTTTTGCTCACAGTTTTTGATTCATAACTTAAATATTCAAATTAGAGATGCACGCTAAAAGTGTGCGCTTCTTTACTGCGCTAAGTAACTTCAAGCTTACTAAAATGAGATAAATTAAATGATTGAATGTGAAGCAGATTCAAGCGTAGAGGTGAGAAAAATATCAGTAGATATTTGAATAATATGAGATTCTTCCAAGAACTTCACAAGGGTCCTTGTTAGTATTATTGAGGTTTGAGGGAGATTTTCATGAAGTTAAAAAGTGTATCTATTTTTACCGCTGGTGTTTTTGCAGTACTGCTGTCGGGTTCCGTTTTTGCTAAATCATACAGTACACCAGAAAACAAAGCGCTAATAGTTGCTGACGGTAAGGTAGGTCAGCGTATCTGTTACTACGATGATAAAGCCTACACCACAGGGGCCGTGATTAATGTTGAAGGCGTATTACTGATGTGTACCGCTGAGAACGATTTTGAAACCAATGGCTCGTTAAAGTGGGTCGTGTTCAAAAAAGATAAATAAACGCGCCGAAGTTGTCTGTTTCATTTAGAGCGGTTTAAGATTAAGAGATTGGAAAAATAAAAAGCGAGCATCATGCTCGCTTTTTTCATTAACGCGCGAGTGAGCGAGTTTTTAATTCAAAGATAAGTTTTTCAGCACTTACTTCAAATTTGAATCGAGCCGTCGCTTGGTTCGATTCTTCGGTTATTTCTGAAACATTGTATTCAACATCAGCACATACTGATTTAGCGAGCTCGATGTATTTTTGTAGTTCAGACTCTAGCTCTGTTTTTGTCTGTGCGAAAACCGTTACGTCGGCAACTTCGTCACCTTCTTTGATGATAAAGCCAATCTCGCCAGCACAGCCGCAGGCCTCACATACTTGGTTTTTTTCTAATTCGACACTCATAACGAATCCTCTTGTAAATACTAAGGGTATTCTATCAGGTATTTGATCTGTATCTACAAAAATGACGACTTTTGCGTAAAAAAGGAACAGAATAGGCACTTGTTAAGTAAGGGTTAAAGATTGGATTACTAAATCATCAAGAACGTTAATGTGATATATATCAACATTTAAAATCAATTAACGAACATAGTGACGAGATTTTGCTCAGTCCAGTTGAACTAATGGTTAATTTATAAGACTATTTCTTGATTGATTATTTTTAATAATTATCATTCTTGGTCTTTGAATAGTTTCGATGAATAATTGGCGCGAGGTTTTGATGAGACTAACTTTTCGCCTTATTTTGAGTAGCATGTATTGACAAAAACATAACTGAAAATTACACATTACGCAGTGTAAAGACGTTATGGTTTGGAACTCGACATGATATTAAATAGTCGCAATACATATACCCAAAGCGCTTTAAAGTGCAGCGTTTAGCAACCTGATTTCTAGGTTTTCGCTAATCGAACCGCATCGGCGAGCCGGGTATAATGCTAAGAATGATTTCATTCTGGCCTCATTTAATAGTGAGTTAGATGGATTTACAAAGAGAAGAGCTTAAAATATGCCAAAGCGTAGTAAAGAAGATACCGAAATCACTATCCAAAAGATCATGGATGCCGTTATTGATCAGCTACTCAGATTAGGTTACGACAAAATGTCGTACACGACGCTAAGCCAGCAGACAGGTATATCGCGTACCGGTATTAGCCATCACTTCCCTAAGAAAACGGACTTCACCGCCGCACTGGATGGCCGTATCTTTAAAATGTTTATTGAACACTTAGAGTTTGATAAAGGATTAAATGCATTTTCACAAAGTTGGATTAAAGCGCTGGAAGATGCTGAGTTCCTCGCGATTTTACGACTTCTATTCCATCACATTGTCACCGCTGAAAATGCGCAAGAATTTGCTGCTAATGGTATTGACCGCTTATACAAAATGGTTGAAAGCCAGTTTGGTGCGGGTGGTGACAAAGAGCTTGAGTGGTTGATTGGTCGTTCATTGATCCAAATGAGCAAGTAATAGCGTTTAAAGCAACAAATTCTGCCAATATAAAAGCAAAGGCCCGCAACTCTCATATTGCGGGCCTTTGTCGTATCAAAGTGTTTTCGAGACGGCTTTAGAGGAGATACGCTTTATGCTGCGGCATGCACTTGAGGGAAGTCTAGCGTCGGATGTTTTGTCACAATAGAGCGATAGCCATAAACTTGTTCAATGCGCTCTGACGTTAGTGCATTCCATGGCGTGTCATCACAAACTAGTTTCCCGTTATGCAAGAGTACAAGGCGGTCCGCGTACTGAGAGGCTAGATTCAAGTCATGTAACACCACAACCACCGCAGCGTTCTGTGCTTTTGCCGTTTCACGAGCAATTTTTAACGTGTTGTGTTGATGGGCGAGATCCAACGCTGAGGTAGGTTCATCAAGCATTAAGATTCGTTTTTCGCCAGATTGATGTAGTTGTGTCATCACTCGTGCTAGATGCAGTCGTTGCTTTTCTCCACCAGATAAAGACGGGTACAGGCTTTCTGCTAAATGCAATACGTCGGTTTGTTCCATGTAATGTAAAGCCAGTTTAGTGGTTTCTTTATTGGACAGTGATAGCGGTATTGCCCCCAGCTCTACGACTTCTCTGGCTAGAAATGGGAAGGTTAAGGTGCTGTGCTGCGGGAGCATTGCAATATGTTTGGCGCTTTTTTCAGGCTCCCAATCATGCTTTTGTTTACCGAAGTAGGTGATGTGATGATTCGAAGAGATCTCACCGCATAGAAGCTTGAGTAAAGTACTTTTACCTGCGCCATTGGGGCCGAGTAGGGCGGTCACTTCACCAGCTCGGATATCAATGTTGATGTCATCGAGCACCACACGGTTGCCATATGTCATCGAAATGTTTTTCCCCGATAAAACGATCTGGTTCATTACAAAATCTTCCCTTTTTGCTGGAACAATAAGTAGATGAAAAAGGGCGCGCCAATCAATGCGGTCACGATTCCAACTGGTAATTCAGCTGGTGCCACGGCAACACGAGCAAACATATCTGCGGCAGTAAGAAGCAGTGCTCCCATTAAGGCAGATATTGGTAATAGCGTTCGATGGTCAGGCCCAGCGAGCATGCGCCCTAAGTGAGGAATCACGAGCCCAATAAAGCCAATTGCACCACTGATGCTCACCGTAATACCAACACCCAGTGCAGAAAGTAAAATAAGCTGACGTTTGAGTTTTTGAACCGGAACTCCTAAGTGTCTTGCTTCTGATTCCCCTAACAACAGAGCATTCAGCGCCATCGACTTCTTCTGGAACCAGAGTAATAGGATGACGAGTGTTACAGCAGATAGAGCAATCCCTGACCAATTTGCACCAGCTAATGAGCCCATCGACCAAAGCGTCAAGTCTCGCAGCATCTGATCATCTGCGATAAAGTTCATGTAGCCAATCGCAGCACCCGAGAGCGCACTGATGGCAACGCCGGCTAACAACATAATTGTAACTGAGGTACCAAACTTACTTGTGCCGAGTTTATAAACGAGAATAGTCGTTAGTGCACCGCCAAGGAAAGCAAAAAGAGGCAAAGCCGCTAAGTTCATTAGTTGCGGATAGTTTTGGCTAAATTCAGCAAATACAACAATAGCGAATGCACCACCAAGAGCAGCGCCAGCAGACACACCAATGATACCTGGCTCGGCTAATGGGTTACGGAACAAGCCCTGCATAACCACACCACAAATTGCCAAAATGGCGCCGATGAACATACACAAAATGGTGCGAGGCAATCGGATTTCGTTAATGACCAACTGAATGTGAGGAGCGAGATCAGAACTGCCTCCCGTTAGGCTACGCAAACTGTCAGCAAAGCTAATGTTCATTGGGCCAACGGTAATAGAGGCGATAGCAATAAATGCTAAAAATCCACTAAGCACTGATAACGTCGTTGAAAGGGGGATACGTCTTAACAACATGTCATGTCTCTATGGGTAAAGCAGTGCATTCAAGCGTTTAGCTTCTGCAAGGCTTTTAAGGCCCAAACCACCTACCAGAGCATGGCCATCAATCGTTATGATGTCTTTGTTCTTTCCAGCGGGTGTTGCAGCAAGAAGCGGCATTGCTTTTAAAATTGCATCGGCACCACCCAACGTTTCATAGCTGCGACCACTAACAAGAATCACGTCAGGCTGCATCTCTACCATCGCTTCTGTGGATAGAGGCTTGTAAGACGAGAGTTGTGTAGCGGCTGGGTTTTGTCCGCCGGCGAGTTGAATAATTGCATCGGGTGTCGTTTGTGAGCCCGCAACATTTGCAGGTCGCCCTTCATGGATCAGCAGAAAGAGCACTTTCTTTTTCTTTGCTTGATCAGGCTGGTTTGCATTGAGTGCTTGTACTTGCGCCTGGACATCTTGCTTTAAGCTTTCAGCTTGAGCTTTGCGATCCATAAGGTTCGCAATTTGATCAATACGTTGATAAAGGCCCTCGACATTTGCATCAGTATTAACGATTTCTACCTCTACGCCAGCCGATTTCAATTGGCTCAATGTTGTTTTCGGCCCCATCTCATCAGAACCAATGACTTTTGTCGGACGTAAGGCGAGCAACCCCTCCGCTGAAAGACGACGATGGTAGCCCACTTTAGGCAGTTCCATTCCTTTTGGTAATTGACTGGTGACGTCGATAGCAACCAAGCTATCTTTAGCGTCGAGTTCAAGCAAGAGTTCAGTGACGGCGCTGCCTGCGCTAACAACGCGCTCTGAGGATGGCGTTTCATTGGCAAAAAGTTGACTACTCGCAAGTAGGGAAATGGCTGCCGTGACAACAGCATGAATAGTGATGCGTGTGTTCTTCATTTTGAAAGGATCTCTATCTTACTTATTTTTATGATGGCTCTTCAGTGAGTAACTGAGTTGCTTGAATTCCGTTTTCTTGTAAAAAGCCGAGAAGTTGTACTAGCGACTGAATATTCGCGGTTTTTTCTGCTCCAATTACAATCGGTTTATCGCTTGACTTACTCTCTTCTAACAGCGCGAGGGTAAAGTTGTCCCAATCGATATATGTCTTGCCGTTAATAGCCCAGTAAGGCTCGTCTTTAAGAATATTTACCGTGATGGATTGCTTATCGACATCTGCAACAGCCTGAGATTCTGTGCTCGGTAAATTGACGTCTAATGAATCGAGTTTGACCGCTGCGGTTAACATCAGGAAAACCATGACGATAAAAATAATGTCTAACAGCGGTGTTAAATCGGGGGTTAAACCGTTACGACTATTTTCTTGTGGTGTTTTAATCATTGAGTTGCAGCCTCAATCTTCTCAGAAGAGCGCAGTGTTACTTTTGAGTGGTCTGGCGAGACATGCTGTAACGAGATACCTTCAAGCCATAAGTTGACGTAGTTTAAAGTGTGCTCAAGCTTGGCGATTACACGATCCGCCCACAAACCAATGATCTGCGCTCCTGAAATGGCAGGAAGTGCGATAATGAGACCCGCGGCAGTGGTGCGCATAGCAAGACCTAGGCCGTCAGCCAAATCATTCGGAGTGATATTCCCCGTTGAAACCGCGATGCCTTTAAACATGTCAATTAAGCCAAGTACCGTACCAAGCAAGCCAATTAAAGGGCTGATGACGCCAATCAGCGTCAGCAAACGAAGGCCGGAATGCAACTGATGGCGTTTTTCTTGCAGCCAAATACCTGCGGCATCTTCTCTTAAAGATTTCGAAAACGAATGATGAGCAAGCAACATCGCAACACCACGGTACAGAAGCGGCCGCTTATTCGACAACTCTTCAGCAAGTGCTTCAAGTTCGCTCCCATTTGTTGGGTCTAATCCTGTGAGCTTTTGGCGAATGGCTCGCTTTCCTACACCAAGGCTAATTAACACATGGAATAATCGCTCGGCGATGATCATCACGGTTAGAGCTGAGCAAATGATCAAAGGCCATGTCATCAGCCCAAATTGAGTTTGTAATTCTTGTAGTTGTTCCATTATCCATCCAACTTAAAACGAACAGGTACTTGTACTCGGTGAGCGACTTTTAGCCCACCTGAAATATGTGGTGTAAATTGCCACTGTTTGATCGCACGAAGTGCTGAGGCATCTAGCGACTCTGTGCCGGAAGACTCAATCAAAACCTGTTTAATCTGGTTACCATTCTCATCTAGCCATATCTCATACAAGGCTACACCTTCAATACCGCGTCTTTGTGCAGACCTTGGGTAACGGGGTTGTGTTGGTTGACTCACAAACGTTGGTTTGTCGACCAAGACAGGCTGAGACGTTGCCCCTTTGGATTGGCTCGCAGGTGCGGATTGTTGAGCTACCGTCTCTTTCTTCACCGGTTCCGTTTTTTTCTTTGGTTTCGCTTCGGGCTGAACCTTTTGCTTTGTTACGGTTTTGGTGGGCTCGACCGCTTTAGGTTTAGATTGTTTAACCGGTTCAGGTTTTTTCTCTACTACCTTCTTCTTAACAGCGTCTTTCTTGACGACCTGTTTTTTTACAATCTTCTTTTCTGGTTCAGGTTGGTCTTGAGGCTGCTCTTTTGGTGGCGCTACATTTTCTGGTGTAGATTTTTCGACAGCGGGAGGAGCAGACACAAGATTTAGACTTACCGAACTTGCTGGGTTTCCAGCCGGCATCGCGAACACCTTTGTCTCTTGAGAAACAAAAAGAAGTGCGGCATGGATGGCAAGGGAAGCACCTCCTGCAATGACATATCTTTGTACGTTCACGGAATATCTCGGGAAACTATGAAAACTTGGGCAGATTATTACTTACAATGGAAATAAGATCAATTATCAATTGCATTATCATTACGCTCAAATTATGATTCTTGCAGAATTTTTAAGATCAGCTTCCATCCCTTACATGATGGGAGTTAAGCGAGTATATATGAGCGTCGATATCGATAAGCTTGATGAATCAGTGTTGGGCAGTGATAGTCCTGATCCATTGCGATTTGCTTTTGTTAAGAAGCATTCTGCACATGCCGGGGGAGCGAGCGTACCTGTGCCCTCGTCTCAACAACAGGCGATTTTTTCGAGTATTACGGCTAACTCAATTAAAGCGACCAATAAACGCTGTCTTTATATTCATGTTCCGTTTTGTCGCGTTCGTTGCACTTTTTGTAATTTCTTTCAAAATGCTGCAAGTCGCACACTGGTTGATGAGTACTTTGAAGCATTAATGCAGGAGCTTAGAGAGAAAGCGGCATTACCTTGGACACAAAATGGTATTTTTCACGCCGTATATATCGGGGGCGGAACGCCAACGGATTTATCTCCAGTACAGGTTCGTGTGTTAGGCCAGGCTATCCGAGACTACTTTCCTTTGGCTGCAGACTGCGAAATCACCTTAGAAGGTCGCATCAATCGTTTTTCTGATGAGTTGTATCAAGGCGCTTTAGAGGGTGGGTTTAATCGTTTCTCTTTTGGTGTGCAAAGTTTTAATACACAAGTGCGCCGCAGCGCAAAACGTTTAGATGATAGGGAAGATGTCCTCAAACGAGTGAGCGAGATCGCCAAAGAAGACAAAATTCCGGTCATTATCGATTTACTCTATGGCTTACCTTATCAAACCAAAGAAGTGTTAGAGCAAGATTTAAATGATTTCCTCTCGACTGGCGCACACGGACTGGATTTGTATCAGTTAGTGGTTGGTGGGTCAGCTCCCATGCTCAACCTCGTAGAAAAGGGAAAAATCCCGCCACCTGCGACCACACCAGAAAAAGCGGGAATGTATGAGCTCGGTGTGAGCTTTATGGCCAAACACCATATGAAGCAACTTAGCGTGAACCATTGGGCAATCGATAACCGCGAGCGTAGTTTATACAATAGTTTAGCCAAGACTTATGCAGAGGTATTGCCAATTGGCTGTGGTGCTGGAGGTAATATCGGTGGCTACGGGATGATGCAACACCGCACACTAGAGACCTATATTAAAGCGGTCAAAGAAGGTCAATGCACCATCGCGATGATGATGAAACAAAGCCCTCTAGAACCACTTTTTTCTGCACTCAAATCTGCGTTTGACCGTGGCATTGTTCAAGCAAATCAACTTCCATCATTTATGGGAGAGGACGCGTTCGTGTTTTTATTGCCTCTATTTAAAGTGTGGCAAGCGAAAGGCTTAGTACAGCTACATGAACGTAGCGCAGTCCTTACTCTTGCAGGCAGCTTCTGGGCAGTGTCATTGGCTCAAAGTTGTATTCAGGTACTCACGTCAGAGATGAACGAAACGGTACCGAAAGCATCCAATAATTAATGAAAACAAATTGAACAAAAACGGAAGACACAA
Source organism: Vibrio sp. YT-18 (assembly GCF_033337345.1). NCBI lineage: Bacteria > Pseudomonadati > Pseudomonadota > Gammaproteobacteria > Vibrionales > Vibrionaceae > Vibrio > Vibrio sp. YT-18. The sequence goes on from NZ_JAWOQO010000009.1 coordinate 61,316, forward strand.
TGGAATCAATCAAGCAACAAGTTGAAGTATTACTAGAGCAAGAACCACAATTATTGCCAGCTGCGATGGCAGAGCGTCTTGGCATTTCCGAGTTTGAGGTTGTTGCGGCTCTACCTCAGGAAATGGTGGCTATTGCACCAGGAGAGCAAGCGCAAAGCATCCTAGAAAGTTTGGTTGGTTTTGGCCCGGTGACGACCATCGTCCACTCTTTTGGTTCTATCTTTGAAGTTAAAGCGCCGTTTCCAAAAGGAAAAGTGGCGCGTGGCTATTACAATTTAATGGGTAGAGAAGGTGAACTGCACGGCCACCTTAAATTAGATAACGTTAAAAATGTCGCATTAGTCAGTAAACCGTTTATGGGTAGAGAGAGTCACTATTTTGGTTTTTTCTCGGAGTGCGGAAGCAATATTTTCAAGGTTTATTTAGGCCGTAACGAAAAGCGCGAGTTGATTGAAGAACAAGTAACCGCATTTCGCGCCCTACAAGCCGAATTAAAAAAGTAATCACAAACATAATCGAGGCTTAACTCGAATACTAATTAGTAAAGTCAGGTATCAATATGGATCAACAAGTTAAACAAGAGCGTTTGCAAGGTCGTTTAGGGCCAGAGATCAAAGAGTTTCGTCAGGAGCGCCGTACACTTCAGCTTGCAACTGTCGATGCAGAAGGTCGCCCGAATGTAAGCTACGCGCCTTATGTCCAAAACCAGGAAGGTTATTTCGTTCTCATTTCTAAAATCGCTCGTCATGCCCGTAACCTTTTAGAAAATCCAAATGTTTCATTGATGATGATCGAAGATGAAGAGTCTTCAAAGCAGCTGTTTGCTCGTAAGCGCTTAACTTTTGATGCGGTAGCAAATGTAGTTGAGCGAGACACAGAGATGTGGCAACAAGTTGTTGAACAAATGAAAGAGCGTTTTGGTGAGATTATTGATGGTCTAAGCCAGCTAGAGGATTTCGTTTTGTTCAACTTAAAGCCAGAATCGGGGCTATTTGTTAAAGGTTTTGGTCAGGCGTATCAAGTGTCTGGTGATGATTTAGTCGATTTTGTTCACCTTCAAGAAGGTCACAAGAAAGTCGAAAGTGCCTGATTGTTAACCGATCATATGAATGTCGATCATTTGGCATAATGAACGTTTAAAGGGAGTTAGGTTATACTGACTCCCTTTTTTATATTGGAACAAAAGCATGAAACCTGTAAGTAAGGAATTGAGCGAGATTTGCTATCCGTTTATTTACGAGGACAGTCCGGTTTGTGACTTTGAAATTACAGCAGATGAACTTTGTAGTCGTATTGGCCTTGTTCTCGCTATGGAGTTGGACGAGTTTAGCCGCGATATACTGACAAGAATGCAGCCTAATGTTTATCATCTAAATGGCTCGGTTCGCGGAAAATTAGCGATTACAGAGGCGGAAGTTGAAGAGTTAAAGGCCGATTATGCTTTGCTCAAGCAACGTATTGATGGCGGCTTCAAAGGCTTTGTTCTACCCGGAGGGCACCCGGCAGCCAGTCAATTGCATTTGTGCCGTTGCCAAGCTAAAAAAACGGTACGAGCATTAGTTACCGTTGAACATACAGGTAAGAAGCAGCCCGCACCTATTTTGTTTCTTTACGCGAACTTATTAGCGAATGTACTTTACAGCCTAGCTTCTTATATTAATCATGCTCACCAAGTCAAAGAGACGGAATTCGTTTCTCGTAGTTACGCGATGCCAAAGAAGTGAGCTGAGAAATTAGCGGATGTGAGCATCAGGGATAGGACAAGCACTGCATTATATTCTCAAATCAAGTCGTCCAATAAGAGTTAAGAAGTCATAGCTTTGGCTTCTAGCTCTTTTGCTCCGCGAAGCATCGCTTCGATTAGTTCTCCTGCATTGAATTTCTCAAGTGCCTCATGCGCGCCAACTTGGTGAGCTCTGTCTACACAGATTTCGCTCGATAACGATGTGTGTAAAATGCGGTATGAATGGTTCAGAGAGGAATTATTCTGAACTTCAAATGCTAACTCATAACCGTCTAATCCGGGCATTTCAATATCGCTGACCAGAATATCAATTGGGCGATGAGCCGCAGCGTCACTTTTCATCAGTTCCAATGCATCTAAACCATTTTTACAGATTTGATACCCAATATTGATGCTATCGAGTGCGTCACATAGCTGTTTACGAGCGATGGAAGAGTCATCCACCAATAGAATACTGAGTGCTTTTAGGCGTTCTCGCTCAATATCTGTCAGCATTGGGATCTTTGAATTCTCGTACTGCGGATAAATTTTGGAAAGTAGCAGTTCCACATCCAGCATTTGAACCGTTTTATCCTCGTAGCGAGTAATTCCAGTCACGAAAATATTTTTTCCAGCGCTCGGAGGTGGCGTTTCAATAGCTTTCCAATCGCACTCAATGATCTTCTCTATACTACGAACCATAAAAGCAACCACGGTTCGCAAGCAATCTGTCACGATCAAGTAGCAGCTTTTATATTCTTCTTCACTTATAGGACGAAAGCCAACAGCCGCTGACATATCGATCACTGGTACTGTTAAGTTACGTATCGTAACGGTTCCAATGACGTGATGATGCGAGTAAGGGATCTTTGTCGTTGGCATGTACGGGACGATTTCACGGACTTTTAGCGTACCGATAGCGAAACTCTGTTGCAGGGTGAGCTTAAACATCAACATACCCTGAGATTGATTCGCTTTGCTAACGACTTTTGCCATGAAAATAACCTTATAAATACCACCGAATTGTGTCTAATCTAATCTTATCAGACGAAGGCTTCAACCATCGGAGAGACAAATGTGAGCTTTTTAGACAATCTTTTAGAGAATAGTGATTAACTGAGCAAAACTTGTTTGTATTTTAAACTCATTATGTAGACGATTTTATATTCCTCGTGTAGTTGGGCCTTTACCGCTGAGTTATTATTAAGAAATGTTTGGTCTGTTAAAAAGGATTGGGTACACTTGCGCGACCAGAATAGTGAGAGATAGATCAATGGCAAATACAGCAGCCGCATTACATATTCTTGTGAAGCACAAAGAGCAAGCGGAAGACATAATCAAGCAACTGAAAAAAGGCGCAAAGTTTCAGACATTAGCGAAGAAGTATTCAACTTGCCCGTCAGGCAAACGCGGTGGTGACCTTGGTGAATTCCGCCGTGGTCAAATGGTACCTCAGTTCGACAAAGTGTGCTTTTCTGGCGAAGTGTTAACGCCGCATTTAGTTAAAACCAAGTTCGGTTGGCATGTTGTAAAGGTGCTTTACAGAACATAAGGCTTGGTATCGACCTAAACATTGTCAGATGAAACCCACAAGCATTAAATATCATCTGTACGGTCTCTTTTCACCAATCACTACCGTTATGACATGGCAGATACATTCTGATCTGCCATGCTCAACCAAACGCTAATCTTTCCAAACTAGAAACTCATTTATATGCAGTTAACTTGGCTTTTCTCATAAGTCGTTATCCTATTTCAAGCTTTGGTATGAGAATACGTTTGCTGGTTGTATCAATTATCAATGCTATTCCTTGCTGGCGAACTTTGGTTCATGTTCGGACGCCATTCGCATATGATAGCGACCTTATAAAAAATTAACCCCGTTCATAATTTAAGATGTCCCTGACTCATAAAGACTATTTTAAAATCGCATTTCCTTTCATTGTTTCTACTGTTACCCAACCATTATTGGGGGCGGTGGACACCGCGGTGATCGGTAAACTCGGTGTGGCTGAGATGATTGGTGGTGTGGCGATCGGCACCGTCATCATGAATACCTTGTATTGGCTGTTTGGCTTTTTCCGCGTCAGTACTACCGGGCAAAGTGCAATTGCATTAGGTAAAAATAGCCCAGAAGATCAAGCGAGCAGCTTATTCCGTCCTTTCGTGCTTTCGCTCTGCCTTGGCTTGATTTTCATTGCGTTGCAGTCCGTGATTTGGATGGGGGCAGAGCTGATTATCTCCCCTGATGCCGTCGTGGCAGAAAACGCTAAGATTTACTTCGATATTATGATCTTTGGTGCGCCATTTGTACTGCTGAACTACACCGTGATTGGTTGGTTGATGGGGCAGGCGAAAGCCAAAGAAACCTTGTTCACGCAAGTGTTTGGTAACGTGCTGAACATCGTGCTGGATATCGTATTTGTGTTGTACTTCGATATGGGGATTGCTGGCGTTGCGGTAGCGACACTTATCGCGCAAATCTCGACGTTTGTTATCGGTGCGGTGCTGGTGTTGAAAACCTGTCGCTTCCCGCTGTTTGATTACATTCAAACAGCGAAAATGACGCGTAAAGATCTCAAAGTTATCGCGTCTTCCAATATGGATCTGCTGCTTCGTACTGTGTGTCTATTGGTGTTCTTCAACATGATGGCGCGTGTAGGCTCTCAACTAGGTTCTGATGTGCTCGCGGCGAACGCAATCTTGATGCAAGTGACCTTTATCGTCAGCTACATGTTTGATGGTGTAGCGAATGCGTCGAGCGTCTTTGCAGGTAAAGCCGTAGGGCAGAAGAATCCGACATTGCTTGATAACGTGATTAAGCTAAACACGCAATGGACCGCGGCGTTCGTTGTTGTATTGACCTTGCTGTTGGTACTGTTCAAACACCAAGTGGTGACGTTGTTTACCACTTTGCCAAACCTTGTTGCGCTGTACCTAGACATGAGCCCTTGGTTATTGGCATTCCCGCTGGTTGCTGGTTTTGGTCTTACGTTTTACGGCATCTTTACCGGCACGGGGACAACGCGACCAGTTCGTAACTCTACCTTCCTAACCATGGTGTTGTTCTTAGTGACGCAATTTATTGCGGTGCAATACTGGGGCAATCACGGTTTGTGGCTGGCATTCACTTTGTTCTACGTTGGGCGCTTTGTCTTCTTGTTCCCGTACCTCGATCAAGTGAAACAAAAGTGTCAGTAATTCACGCTTTTACAATCGGTTTTATTTCGATTTTTTATCGCAAGGGCGGAGCCATCTGCCCTTGCTGATAAAAGCGTGAAAAAGGTGATGAAATAACCCCTCTGAGTTGTTTTCTTGCTCAGACCTGCGTGATACTATCGTTATGTTATATTGTTACATTTAGTTTGATGTCGTGATTTCTCAACCAATACTCTCCGTTAATAATCTCAGCCTTACAGACTCAGAACGCACACTCTTCAAAGACATTTCTTTTGAGCTGTTTCAAGGTGAAGTTCTTGCCATTATGGGACCTTCCGGCATTGGTAAATCCATGTTGTCGAAAGCCGTCGCAGGTTTTTTGCCGTCTGATATTTGGGTAGACGGAATTATCCAGCTTAACAGCAGTGAAGTCGCACAAACTGCCATGCTGCAACGGAGTCAATCCCAGCGTCCCGCGGTCATTTTCCAAGATGCACTTAAAGCGCTGAATCCATTGGCGTCTGTCGAGCAACAACTGTGTTTGGCATTGACGGGCAACAAAACGCGCTTGTCTTCAGCAAACCGAGACACGGTGACGACCTTGTTGTCTCAACTCGGATTTACGGAGCCAAAAGCAGCATTGGCGCAGCATCCAAGCCAGTTATCTGGTGGTCAGCGCCAGCGTATTTGTATTGCGATTGCGTTGCTTGGTAGTGCGAACTTGATCATCGCTGATGAACCTACCAGTGCGCTCGATCCCATCACCGAAGCGGAGATCCTTGAGTTGTTCCGCAGCAGTGTTCAGCAACGCAGCATCAGTGGTTTGTTGATCACGCACGATCTGTCTGCGGCTTTGGCGTGTGACAAAGTCTTGGTGATTGCGGATAACACCATGGTGGCTTATGGCGAACCATGGCAAGCCATTCAGCAAAGCTCGCATCCTTTCTGCCAACAACTTGCGCAACTGCTGCCTTAACCTCATCTCTGGAGCCTATTTTGACTAAGCACAACTTGAGCGGGCACACGCAGCCTAAATCGGCGGAAGTTCGCTTTGAGCAAGCCAGTGTTCACTATTACTCCAAACCAAGTTGGTTAGGGGGCAAACCGTTTAAAGCGCTCGAACAACTGGATCTTGCCATCGACACAAAGAACATTGCGATTGTTGGTCCTTCTGGTGCGGGTAAATCGACCTTGATTGAACTTCTGTTTGGTCTTCGTAAACCCACATCTGGTGAAGTGTATGTGTGTGGTTATCCGTTATCGCGTAGCTCGGCTAAGCAGCGTCAAGAGTTGTGTCAGCACATTCAACTGATTCCTCAAGAGCCGCAATCGAGCTTGAATCCGTACTACACCGTTCGCCAGATCTTACTGGAGCCGCTAAGCAACATTGGTTTGACGCAAGAGCTTAACGAGAAGGTGGAAAAGGTTTTGACGGATGTCGGTTTGGATCTCACATTGCTGGATCGTAACCCGCAGCAATTATCAGTTGGGCAAGCTCAACGTGTGGCTATCGCCAGAGCTTTGATTGTTGAGCCTTGCGTGTTGGTTGCCGATGAGCCAACCAGTAGCTTAGACCCCGTCAGTCGTAAACAGATTCTCGACTTGTTGGCAGGCATTCAAAAGAGTCGTCAGATGCGCTTGATTTTGGTGACACATGACCTCGATGCGGCACAAACCCTATGCGATGAAATCCTAGTGTTAGACAAAGGACGCGTTGTCGAGCACGGCACAGCACAGAACGTGACAAATAACCCATCGCACTTGATCACGAGAGCCTTGATGAGCGCTCAACACAAAAGTAATGAATTCACAAAAACCATTGGAGAGGTTTCTTATGCACCTTAGTACTCCCAAGTTAGCTTTGTCGCTGGCTTTAAGCGCACTGCTGACGGGTTGTTTTGACTCTGGCGAAAGCAAGCCAGAAGCGGAAAAAGCAGCTGCACCGCAAGCAACGGAAATTCGCGTTGCCATGATGCAACCACCACGCACAGGTTTGTCACCACTTTCAGATGACGCGTTCAAACTGTCACGTTGGAGCACGGCAGAAACGCTGGTGAACCTAAACGATCAGTCGGTAGCAGAGCCTATGCTGGCAACAGAGTGGGAACAAATTGACCCGATGACGTGGCAATTTACGGTACGTAAGGGCGTGAAATTCCACGATGGTTCTGACCTTGATGCCAATGCGGTTGTGAACTCTCTACAAAAAGCATTAGATGCCGCTCCTAAGCCACGCATTTTGGATGGTATCGAATGGCAAGTTCGCGCATTGGACGACTTCACTGTTGAAATCAAAACGACCTTTAACGATCCACTGTTGCCAAGCCGTCTTTCTAGCCCACAGCTAGCGATCCTTTCTGGTGCTGCATATCAAGAAAACGGTCGTGTTGTGCCAATCAATGCGGGTACGGGTCCATTCGTTCTGACAGAAATCAACGGGACAACCAGCGCAAAACTGAAGCGTTTTGACGGTTACTGGGGTGAAAAAGCAAAAGTAGACAGTATCTTTGCTGAATACGTACCAAACGGTTTTGCTCGTGCTGCAGCGCTGCGTACCGGTGAGGCGGATGTAGTTGAAGCGGTTCCTGTATCGCAAATCGCGATGATGGAATCTTCACAGCTGCACGAAGTCGCCATGCCGCGTACCAACACGCTTTACCTAAACAACAAATCAGATGTGTTTAGCCAGTTCGGTTTGCGTAAAGCAGCGGCTCAAGCGGTTAACCGTGAGCAAATCATCAAAACGGTTTACGAGAACCACGCCGATTCAGCAAAAGGTTTGTTAGGTCCTGCATTGGCATGGGCTCAGCCAATTCGTGATGCGAACCCTCGTATGGAAACCATGGAAATACGCCACGCGAACGGTGAGAAGATCACCATCGGTACATTTACCGACCGTGCTGAGTTGCCAGAAGTAGCGGTGCTGCTAAAGCAACAACTTGAAGCGGCTGGCTTTGTGGTTGAGCTAGATGTTCGTGAATACGCACAAATCGAAAACGATGCACTAGCAGGTAAGTTCGATGCGTTCTTGTTGTCACGTGCAACAGTGCTGGATTCTGGTGACCCAGTAGCGTACATGCAAAGTGACTTTAGTTGTAAAGGTTCTTACAACCTAGGTCAGTTCTGCTCTGAAGAAGTGGACGCAGCATTGAAACACGCTGATCGTCAGCCATTGGGTGAGAAACGCCAACAAGCGATAATCGAAGCAGAAAGCAAAATCCTTGAGCAATACGCTGTGATTCCACTGCTTCACGAGCGTGTAATCCAAGGTGAGAGTGACCGCGTGAAGAATGCACAACGTGACCCACGTGAGCGTCGCCTGATCGACCAGTTTACTGAGGTGAACTAACTCGATGTCGTCTGTTGCCAACATGCGCTTTCGTTGGGGCGCTTGTATGCCCGAATGGTTTGCGCGTTTTTTGTCGCGCTTCCTGTCACTCGGGGTAGTGGTTGTACTGGTGGGTTTGATGCCGGATATTGCCGGTATCGATCCAAGCCAATCAATCCTCCGTGCCCGTGCGGGGGCTCAACAATTGCTGACGGCAGAAGCTCTGCAAGCAATTCGAGAAGATCTTCAACTTGACCGCAGCGCTGCTGAGCGACTGTGGGATTGGTTGACGCTTGCCATGCAAGGTGACCTAGGTGTCTCTTGGGTGAGCGGGGCGTCCGTCATGGAGAGCGTTCAACAAACCGCAAAAACGTCACTATTACTGATGCTTACAGCGTTAGGTATGGCATTTGTAATGTGCATGGCGAGCGTGCTTTACACCGTGCGTCGTTGGCAACAGAATCGTTTAGACAAGCATCATGACACGCTCAGTTCGGTGTTGGTCTCATTGCCAGAATACGTGATTGCTTCGTTGCTGATCATGGTGTTTTCCATTTGGTTGGGCTGGTTCCCGCCTTATGGTTGGCAAGGCGTGCAAAACCTCTGGCTACCAAGTTTGGCAATGGCATTGCCTGCTGCTGGCTTGTTCGGGCGCTTGCTCAATGACAGCCTCAAGCGAGTATTAGATGAGCCTTGGGTGATCACTTGGCTATCGGCAAACGTCAGTAAGTTTCAAATCTTACGCTTTGCCTTGTGGCGTGCCGTTAGTAACTTGATTCCTCAAATCGCAATGACGGTGATTGGTTTAACCGGCGGCGCGGTTGCTGTGGAACAAGTGTTTTCCATTCCGGGCATCGGACGACTAATCTTAGGCGCAGCGAAGTCACAAGATCTACCGATGCTGCAAGGTGGCTTGTTGGTGTTGCTGGTGTTCTCGATGTTGATCAGCAGTGCGAGCATCTTATTGCAACGCTGGTTACTCGGGCACAGTGTCACGAGTGGCAAGTTGATCAGCAGTCACAGCACGTTCCGTTTTACCCAAAGCACCACCAAACGTATCGTCAGTGCAACAATCTTTGCCTTGCTGATTGGTTGTGCGGGATGGGCGTTAATGCGCGATCCTTACACTATCCAATTTACTCGCCTTGAATCGCCTAGCTTAGCAGCACCGTTTGGTGCCGATGCGGTTGGTCGAGATCTGCTTGCTCGTGTTGGCGGCGGTATGATGTCGACAATCAAAATGGGCATCATCGCAACCTTCCTTAGTTTGGTGATTGGTTTGCTGCTCGGCTTTGTGACTCGTTATAGCCAAGGCTTAATTGAGATTACCAAAGGTGTGCCATACATTGTGGCGGGTCTGCTGATTGCTGGTCTAACGGGGATGAACCCAAACAGTGCCTTGATTGCGATTGTTATGGTGTCATGGGCACCATTAGCAGCGCACTGTGCAAGTTTGTTGATGGAAGCCAAAGCGCAGCCTTACACGCATCTTGCGCCCATTTGGGGAACCAGTCAGTGGCGAGTACTCCGTTACTACTTGTTGCCTTATGTGCTGCCGCCATTGATTCGTCATGCGTTTCTACGTTTGCCGTACATTACGCTCAGCCTGACTTCTCTGAGTTTTATCGGACTTGGCGTTAAGCCGCCAGAACCTGAGTGGGGTTTATTGATTGCGGAAAACCTGCCTTACATCGAGCGCTCACCATTGGGTGTCTTGCTGCCAATCTCAGGTTTAGTTTTGATGGCAATTGCGGTGAATTTGATTTTTGATGACAAGTGACGAGCAGCGATAAAGCGAAGTGAGCTTCCATATCCAGATGTAATCAGTAATTTGGTAATTTAGAAAACAAAAGGATGTGTTTTCTGCCAGAAAGTACACAGCACGGTCTATGTATATTGGAAGTGCTCAATCCCCACTTATTACCTATACAGTTGGCTTTTCTATCGCTAAGCTGTTGCTAGTTAAAGAAAAGTTATACTTACCAAGGACACTTCGTTAACCAAAGGAGTGATATCCCCTAAAAATGAAAAAAGACTCAGCAAGTAAGCCGAGTCATTTTTTTCGTTAGTCTTGGTTTGTCGTACTTTTGATATTAATCCAGTAGCTTTGGAATATCGCCGCTGAAGTCGATCCATGAGTTAGTACCCAGCGTTTCCGTACCTTCAACACTCGGCTCTTCATAACGCATAACAAAGTTTTTAGGGCCGTGTGCATAAGCGACAACCAAGCCATAAGGTGCATCTAAGAACCCACCATGAGGTACGAGACCTGGGTAGCTGATTCGCCACGCATCACCATCTAGTGAGACGTGACTCAGCGTCAGTTTACCAATCACATTGTCTGGTAATACAAAGAACCAAGTCCATGGCCCACCAGACACGATGGTCATCACTTCATCGATACCTACGCCATTCTCTGAGCTATTAACATGTAACTTGCCGAATTTTTCTTGTAGAAAGTGCATAACTTCTGGAGTCATTGCTTTCATATCATAAACCTTTGGATATGGAGCAACGCCTACTTCAGACGTCGATAGGAAACCGCCTCTGTGTGCCTCTGGTAATCGGCCAGCTTTTTCGATTTGATCCAGTAAGTCACCACGGTGCATAGAAAATAGTGAGATTAGTTTTTCACTTTCTTCCTTTGTAATAGCTCTTTTTTTGGATATTTCCAGAATAGGTTTGGCTTCTTCAGGCAGCGAAACGGTACTAACTCGCACACCAATAGTTTTGAGCACTTCGTTGACCTTCTCAACGCCTTGAGTTGGCGCTCTACCATCACTGTAAGACAGAGTCAGCTGACCCTCTGTTGACATTGTTTTTGCTACGCTTTGTGCGATCGGCATAGTGGCAATCATGCTCACTAATACTAAATTGATCCATTTTTTCATCATTCGGTCTCCTGCTTGATTATAGGACGATGAGTTGTGTTTTCAGGCCTAAGTGTAGAAGTCGCGCTAAATCAGATAAACAGCACTCAGGTAAACAAATTGTTTACCAATAGTGAACTGACGATGTGGAGGTGTATTAATAAGGAGTCAATTACTACAAACTATTTCTCTTTGGTAAACAGTTAAGTTACTAAATGGAGCTTTAATTACTCAATGCGGCTGTTATGGTTAAGTCTTTAGTGCTTGAGCACTAGTAGAGTATTTATCCCCTTAAAATAGATGGCCTTGATGTGAAAAATATTAAATATCACCTTTTGTCCTTATTAGTGACAGCGCTGGTTGCAGGATCTTTTTTATCTTCAGAAAAACTATCCGGTGTAATCAATCCATTCTCCTTAACGTTATTGAGATTCCTGCTTGCAGCACTGGTATTGTTTCCTTTTATTCTGACAAAGAAACATCGCATCAAAATGGCAAAAGATGTGTTTCCAAGAAGTCTTATCATGAGCCTTTTCTTTGCGATCTTTTTTATATGTATGTTCAGGGCTTTGCAGACAACCACGGCATTAAACACAGGCACACTGTATACATTAGTGCCATTTATTACTGCCATTGTTAGTGTTTTCCTCTTTAAGGAAAAATTATCTATTCAGATGCTTGGCGTTTATTTGGTAGGGACTGTCGGGACATGTTGGGTGGTTGTGAAAGGAGATTTAGAGACATTATTGAAACTAAACCTCAACAAAGGAGATATTTTGTTTTTGCTCGGGTGTATGTCTATGGTGTGTTTTTCTGTCTCGATGAAAGTTTTTCATCGTGGAGAAGAAACCATTGTTACCGTGTTTTGTACTCTGATTGGCGGTGCCTTCTGGATGTTGCTGGCATTGTTTGTATTCCATCAACCACTAGACTGGTTTGCATTAAATGCCGAGCTTACCTTGCACATGCTATACCTCGCTTTGTTTGCGACATTGCTCTCAACCTTTATCATCCACAAAGCCACCGTTGTACTGGGGCCTGCAAAAGTGATGGCTTATATTTATCTAAGTCCTGTATTTGTTGCTTTTATCATGTTGTTATTTGATGGAAAGAGTATACCCACAGCTGTATATCCTGGTATTGCACTATCCATTCTTTCTACTGTGGTATTGCAAGTGTCGAATAGTCAGGCCGAGCGAAATCAAGTCTGTTGAAAAATCTGGCCACCTTCTCACATCTGGCCACCTTCTCACAAAGGTTGCGTTTTCATGCTCAGGTAATCAATTTGACAGGAGAAGATGAAGGCTAGTGCTGTTTGTTTTCGAAGTGTTTAACGACAAAATCAATAAAAGTTCTGACTTTTTGAGATTGCTCTTTATGGAAAGGATAAACAACATACAGTGAATGCCTATCAGCTTGCCACATCGATAAAACCTCAACTAATTCCCCAGATTCTAACTCGCCTTTAACGAATAAATCCGGCAGCAATAAAATACCATGGCCTGAGCACGCTGTTTGCTTGAGCGCTAATCCATTGTTTACGACATAAGAACTTGATTGAAGCTCGATCTCTTTGACTTCATCCTCATTTCTGAATAGCCAACGTCTTGCTGACGAAGAAAAACTGTATATGAGGCACTTATGATGAGCGAGATCTTCTGGCTTAAGAATCTCGCTGGATTTTGAAAGATATTCAGGAGAAGCGCAAAGCACTCGTCTCATATCGATAAGCTTTCGGGATCTTAAACTAGAATTGCTTAATTCTCCCCCTCCTCGAATCGCTATATCAATGCCTGAGTCGATGAGATCGACATATTGGTCACTCATGACAACTTCAATAGACAAATCAGGATATTGGTGCATGAATTCACAAATGATGGGGTTAATTTCTAAAATTCCTAACGACATAGGAACGCTTATTTTCAGTGATCCTTTTAACGTATGAGACGACTCGATGACTGACAAATCAGCATGTTTCAAATCATCTAATATGTTGCAAACCTGATTGTAGTAAAGTTGACCATTATCCGTTATGTGCATGTTACGCGTAGTTCGGTTTATCAGAGGGCTTTTAAGATAGTCTTCCAACTCATTGATATTCTTACTAACGGCTGCTTTTGACAGACTTAAATCTTCAGCTGCTGCTTTGAAGCTTCCCAGTTCCACAACCCTTCTGAAAACGGTTAGCGCCCTTATTTTATCCACTTCGACCTCATTTAAACTCTTATTGTTTACCAAAAGTAAACTATTTAGTTACTAACATATAGTTTATTCACCAATGCTAGTCAATTAGTATTTATTGTAATCACCAACACTGAGGTGTTGACCTTAAATACCTAACAGGACTAACTCATGAAAAAGATACTCGCGCTCTCGGGAAGTAATCACAGTCAGTCAATCCATAATACTCTGATTCGTTCCTTGGCTGAAAAAGCCACCCAAACTAAAGTGACCATCATCGAATTGAAAGATTTCGATTTGCCAATGTATGGCATTGATGCAGAGTCAAAAGGTATACCAGCCGACGCCATCACATTGAGACAAATGATGAATGAACACGATGCGCTGATTATTGCTTCTCCTGAGCACAACGGCTCTATGCCCGCATTTTTAAAGAATGTCATTGACTGGCTTTCACGTGTTGCTGAATCAGGTAAATCCTTCTTTGGTGACGATAAGAAACCCGTTCTTTTAGTCAGTACTTCTCCTGGACCGAATGGCGGTGCGACCAATCTCAGAACGATGGCGGAGCTAATGCCATGGTGGGGTGGCGACGTTAAAGGAATCTACAGTTTAGGGAGTTATCAGGAGAAAATTCACGATGGTGAGTTTGACGTAGCGACTAAAGTTGAACTGGAAGCGCTGATGTCTTCCTTTGAAAACGCACTATAGGAGCGTAGGTATGAAAGTGGATATTGGTATAAACGAACAGGATCGTGTTGTGATTGGAGAAGCGCTTAAACGCCTTCTGGCAGACTCCTACACTTTGTATTTGCAAACGCATAATTTTCATTGGAACGTTACTGGCCCCCAATTTCGCGAGCTACATCTTATGTTTGAAGAGCAATACAACGCATTGGCAATCGCCGTCGATGACATTGCTGAGCGAATACGAACACTAGGTGAAGTTGCGCCAGGGACTTACAAAGCGTTCGCCGACCTTAGCTCAGTTTCTGAAGTAGATGGCGTGCCCTCAGCAGAACAAATGGTGTCTATTCTTGTTCGTTCTCATGAGCAAGTGGTCAAGACTTGCCGAGACGTTCTGAAATTGGCTCAGGATGGGGATGATGAATCTTCTGCTTCATTGGTTTCTGATCGAATGCGAGAGCATGAAAAAACAGCCTGGATGTTACGTTCAATGCTGTGAGTCAAATTCGTCGCTGTATACCTTAACAATGTAACGTTGAGCGAAAGCTCGCGTTATTACATATGTTTCCTTAATTTAAGTATGTAGGTGCACCCCATGGCTGTTTTAGAAAAAGGGATTTGGTATCCAAATAAAGAAGTAAAAGACCTGTCTCATGAGGACAGCTTTGAATTGCCAAAAGTCGCTGAGCAAGGGCGTTATCACTTGTACATGTCGTTTGCTTGCCCTTTTGCCCATCGGCCTTATCTGGTGATCAATTACCTAGGATTGAATGACGCAATAACTGTTTCTTCTGTTGCAGCAAAGCGATATTCCGACGGATGGTTATTTGACGATGCTAACTCAGATCCTTTGTACGGCTCTCAAAACTTGATAGAGCTTTACCAACGAGCAAATCCAAATTACACGGGAAGAGTAACAGTACCGATACTATGGGACAGACAAGATCATGCAATTGTAGGTAATGATTCCTCTGCGATAGCAATGGAGCTTGCTACCAACTGGCTACCTTTAGCTAAGAACAAAGTTGAGTTGGTTCCAGATAGTCTGCGAGAAGAAATAGAAAAGCTCAACGAGTGGTTACACGTCAATGTGAATCGAAAGGTCTACCACGTTGGTTTTGCCACAGAGCAGGCAGAATATGATCTAGCCAGTGACACCTTATTTGATGCTATGGAGCAGTTGAACAACAGGCTAAGTCAAACTCGTTATCTGTATGGTTCGAATATCACACTATCGGATCTGTTTCTGTTACCCACACTTGTCAGGTTTGAAGCCGTTTATGAAGTTCACTTTAAGGCCAATAAAAAGCCACTAAAAGCCTTCGATAACCTTTACCAGTATATGCTGGATTTACTCAGTCATGAGAGCATCAGAAAAACGATCGATATCGAGTACATGAAGTTGCATTACTACTTCTCGCACAAGCACATTAACCCTTATGGAATTGTTCCAGCAGGACCGGTCATTAGTTGGTAAGCCAGTAATACTTTCAATCTTGGAGAAAAGTAATGAGCAAAAAAATTAGAGTCGATTTTTTTCACGACGTCATTTGTGGGTGGTGTTATGTTTTGTCACCTCGACTACGCCAGCTTGAAAAAGAGTTTAATTTAGATATCCATCATCATGCATTTGCTTTGTCTGCCTCACGGGAAGAAATGATTGGCAAGTTTGGCTCAATGAAACAAGCGAAGCAAATTATTTTGGAACACTGGGAGCAATGTGCGCGTGCCGACGATAAAAAGCGCGTAAACGTAGAAGGGATGCGTCAGCAGACGTTTGAATACCCATTTTCAACGCCAGGTTTGGTGGCATGTAAGGCGGCTGAACAACAGGGAGGATCCAGTGCTTACTGGGACTATTTTGATGCTGTTACACATGCACATATGAGTGAAAACAGAAATATTGGTGATTTGGACGAGCTTACAGAAATTGCTGGTGAGGTTGGGCTGAATAAGGCTCGTTTTCTTGAGGACTTTGCTTCTCCGGAGCGACAAGCTGAGATACAGCGTGACAGAAAGTTGGCTCAAGAATATGACATCACTTCTACGCCAACGTTGGTTATCAATAAAGGGTGGGTTGTACCGGGTGCTCTCGGTATCAATACATTGCGTAAAACATTAAAAGAGCTCACAAATAAAGTTTGAGTCCCAAGAAAAGCCTTTTCAAATTTTCACAATGCCTTTTGCCAGCTAGATAGCTGGCTTTTTTCAATTTGTGTGAGTTAAAGTTATCCATCTGATGGATATAAGTACTTTCCAACCTGAATAGATTTTGCCCCTATGTGTATCAAGTCGGTTCTGGTTAAAGTTGCAGCCAGAATGATTGATGTGAGCATTATTAGGGAATTTACGGCACTAAGTGAGGTTGTTACGGAATACATTGTTATGTAAATGGCAGGTAGTATGGTCTATATCTGCCATTGCTATTTCCCGCTTAGTAAGCGATTACCTATAAAGGATCTATTCGAGTTTAACCTTAGTGACTTTACTCTAGCGAAGTAGGGTTACTTTATATAAGAGTCCAGTACTTTTAATACGACTTCCATATCTTTTTCACGTTGAGTTTTGTCTTCCTCAAGTACGACGTGTTCAAGTAAGTGACCTTTAATTACTTCTCGCATCAAACCATTTACTGCCCCCCGAATAGCGGCAATCTGCTGCAACACATCTTGGCATTCATGCTCTTCTTCCAGCATTTTTTTAAGTCCATTCACCTGACCCTGTATTTTACTGACTCGAGTGTTGAGCTTCTTTTGATCTCTGGTTGTATGCGACATGTCTTATCTTCTTTAAGTTACGGGCAGAGTTATTCTAACTGATAATGTAGCACTCAATTTATACTGGGGGGTAGTATTTAATACTAGGGGGGAGTATAGTTTGCGATAAATTAGAATCAACAACAGAGAACAACAATGGATTTTGTCGCGTTACTACAACAAGGTAATGGGTGGTTCTTTATTCCCAGTGCCATTTTGCTTGGCGCTTTGCATGGTTTAGAACCTGGGCACTCTAAAACGATGATGGCGGCGTTCATTGTCGCGGTGAAAGGAACGGTCAAACAAGCCGTGATGCTGGGTTTAGCTGCCACACTTTCTCACACTGTAATTGTATGGTTAATCGCTGTTGGCGGGATGTATATTAGCCAGAAATTCACCGCTGAAGCGGCTGAACCATGGATGCAACTTATGTCTGGGGTCATTATCGTGACAACCGGCGTATGGATGTTTTGGCGGACATGGAGCGATGAGCGAGCTTGGAACAAAGCTCAGGATCATGCTCGCGATTGGACGACGCAAGTTGTGGATACAGGACATGGGCATGTTTCGCTTTCGATTACAGAGGAAGGGGAGCATCACCGTTTCCAGTTGCGAACACTCAGCGGTAAACCTTTAACTGCTGAAGGTATCAAGGTTTCGGTATCGAGTGATGGTTATCAACCTGCTGATATTTATCACTTTATAGAGCGTGATGGATACTTGGAATCGGCGTCTTGCATTGAAGTCTCTAATGGACTTTCTGTCACTTTGATCATCGGGCACCATGATCATACCCATGACTTTGATGTACATTTCCGTCCTGGTTCTCATTTAGAAAGCGAAGATAAGGAATATCAAGATGCTCACGAGCGCGCTCACGCTTTAGACATTCAAAAGCGCTTTGAGAATCGAGACGTGACGAATGGGCAAATTCTGCTGTTTGGATTAACGGGCGGTTTGATTCCATGCCCTGCTGCGGTAACGGTTTTGCTTATCTGTTTGCAGCTTAAGGCAATGACTCTTGGTGCGACTTTAGTTGTGTCATTCAGTATTGGCTTAGCCTTGACTCTGGTTGCTGTTGGCGTTGTGGCAGCAGTGGGCGTGCAAAAAGCGACATCTAAATGGAGCGGTTTGAATGATGTTGCACGTCGAGCTCCTTACTTATCGGGCGTCTTGATCAGTGCAGTTGGTTTATACATGGGTATGCATGGATACATATCGCTGACAAGTTAAACTCTGTGGTAAAGATTTTTTTCCTTTCTTTTTTTATGGGCAATGGCTTCATGCCTTGGTTTGCATATTTTGCTGCCGATTCTTGATTGAGAATCACTCGATCTGACATCGCTGCCATATCTACAAACCAAGTCATTCTCGCTTCACCAAGCATCTCGGATTACAACCGCTGCAATTGTGGATCTAATATCTGAACCTGAGATACTAAATGATAAAACGGGAGCACTGACCACAGGGCTCCCGACGGCAAAACGCTAATTAGAACTCTTTTCTTTAATGTTCGATACCAATTTGGTCGCATAGTTAAATTTAACTATGCAAACGTTTCCTTTTGCGTACTCGTCCCTTCGCCAAACCTCGTAGAAATGTGACGTTTTGAAGACTTTTTTTCCTTCTGTCTAAAGTAATCGGGAACCAAGCAGATACATAGTTATAAAGTTATGTCTTGCTCTGCCAAACAGACCCAAAATGCAGTTTGGTTGGTTTTGGAGAAGAAAGGCTTAGCGCTCGATTAATGAGCATCAATTGAATTGTATTGAGACAATTATAATGAAAAGAATCATCTTATTAGCAGTCTGCGCCATGTTTGGTATTGCTGTCGTGGCGAGTATGGCATCAACGTACCTAATTTCGAGTCAGAAAATCGATGACATCATCTTAAACAAATCCCAAGTTCAAGCTGAGTTTCTAGCGGGAAATGCGAGTTACATTTTGGAGAACTCAGCTAATCCAATGCAAGATTTACAATCGCTTGTTGAGGGGCTGAAACAACGTTCAGACGTGAGTTATGCCGTTGTAATTGACCGTAACGTAACGGCAGTAGCCCACAGTGATAAGCACAAGCTGAACAAAACCTATAACGATGAATATACTGTTGAAGGCGCGACGAGAGGTGTTCAACAGTACTCAAAGTGGTATGCCGATGTCCAGAAAGTATGGGTGTTTGACATCATGGCACCAATTTATGTGGATGGTCAGTTATACGGTACTTTTGATATCGGTATTCCTATTACTGAAGTGAGCCAAGCGACGAATGGAATTATTACTTACCAGTTGATCTCTATGGTGGCGATCTTCGTTATGTGTGTTTTGATTCTGTCACTTCTGCTAAATAAACTGATGAGACCGCTTTCTGCGCTTAAAGACGCTCTACAAGACATCTCAAAAGGAGACGGAGACTTAACCGTTCGTTTGCCAGCGAAAGGTAATGACGAAGTCGCGCAAATTTCTTCTGCTTTCAACGTTTTTGTTGGGAAAGTACATGAGATTATTACACAAGTTGTAAATACTGGTGTGGAGCTTAATAGTTCAGCTGTCGCTTTGCGTGGGCAATCTCAACAAGCGCTCACAAGAGGGCAAGAGCAGAACGAGCAAACCATGCTGGTTGTCACATCCATGAACGAAATGATTGCGACGGTCAATGAAATTGCCTCCAATGCTGCCGGAGCAGCAAATGCTGCGAGTGCAGCAAGTAATGAAGCGCAAGATGGCTACACGACGCTAGAAAGAACCAAAACGGCGATGACTAATCTTGAAAACGAGATGAACAGCACTTCCAACATTATCGTGAGTCTTGCTGAAAATACTCAGTCGATTGGTAGTATTCTAGAGGTGATTAGAGGTATTTCGGAGCAAACCAATCTATTGGCTCTCAATGCGGCTATCGAAGCTGCACGCGCTGGTGATGCCGGCCGAGGTTTTGCAGTAGTCGCTGATGAAGTTCGCAACCTAGCGACTAAAACGGCTCATTCTACCGATGAAATTGACAACATGATTCACCAGCTACAAACTGAAGCTCAAAGTGCGGTGAATTCAATGAGCAATAGTAAGACTCTTATTGAAGAAGGAACGGCAGAAACCGAGTTAGCTCGACAGGCTTTAGAAGCAATAGCTGCACAAGTGACGACTATTTCAGATATCAATACTCAAGTAGCAACCGCAACAGAACAGCAATCAACGGTAGCAAACGAAATTAATATGAACATGGATACCGTCAGCCACTCAGTGAAAAGTGCGCTAACGGCGAGTGAGCAACTAGAAGAATCAAGTCAACAACTCGCGGAGCTATCGCGAACACTCGATCGTCACGTAGGAGCGTTTAGAATCTAAACGCCAACTGACCCTCTTTAATAAAAGCCAGTAAATGTTAATTGCTGGCTTTTTTATTTGAAAAAATCGAGTCTCAAATCGCTTAGCGGTGTTTGTCCTTTCTAGACGATAAAACAGAATACGATAAATTAGTTGAGTAAAGCTTAGCTAGGCGTTAAGTTTTGCGTTTTGCTTTAAATGTTCAACAAACATAGATATTTTCTTAGCTACATGTTTTCTTGACGAGTAAAAGGCGTAAAGCACTAAATCCTCAGGTTCGTACTCTAGAGTGACGATTTCTAGCTCACCATTTTTGATCTCATTTTGGCATGACTCAATTGGCAATATTGCGTATCCAAGCCCTGATAACGCGCCATATCTGGCGAGATGACCGCTGTTTACTTTGAATGAAGATTGCACAGTTTGAGTAATATGGCCCCCAACAGGGTTTCTGAATACCCATGGTGCACCATTTACTGCGGTAAGCGTCGTGATGCAGGGAACATGACTTAGATCCGTAATTTTGTAAGGGGTGGCGTATTTCTCAATTAGTTGAGGCGCGGCTAAAATGGCACTGGGCCAGCGTTTTATCTCTCTCGCCACCCAGTTACTGTCTGACAAAGTCCCTCTATGAAAACTCAAAATGACATCAAAGCTGTCAATAACATCATCTTTAGGGTTTAGCGTTGTATCGCAAGACAAAGAGATTGACGGGTATTGCGTGCAAAAGGTGACAACCGCTTTGGCGAGTACAGGTGTGTCTGGCATAAGAATTCGCAGTTTCCCTGTTACCGTGTGTGAGTGGCGCGTTACCGTTTCTAGTGCGGCGTTGAGTTGCTCCAATAACGGACGAGTGCTGCTATAGAGCTCTTCTCCAGCCTCGGTAGGCGTCATTCGCCTTGTTGTTCTATTGAACAACCTAATGTTTAACTTTTCTTCAAGCAGGGCAATGTGTCGGCTGACATTTGATGTTGGTATGTTCAAACACTCAGCGGCTCGCTTAAAGCTGTTGTTCTCATAAACACAGTGAAAACTTTTTAACCAGATTTGGTCAACGTTATCAAACATTTCATTATCCCACTTTATTGGATTATCAAGCCAGCATATCGCACTTTATCCCTGTACTAAGTTACATACAATTTTATTTACAAGTTTAAGCGAACAAACAACGAGATATCGCGCTAGAACGTAATCAATAGTGGTGAATTTATGAGCTGGTTAGAACGGTTATTTGAGAATAAAAATATAATAGGTTCGCGCAAAGCGTCTATCCCTGAGGGCGTTTGGACAAAGTGTCCTGAGTGTGAACAAATACTTTATCGTGCCGCGTTAAAAGAAAATTTGGAAGTATGCCCTAGATGCTCATATCACATGAGAATGGCTGCGCGTCAAAGGTTGATCTCTTTTCTGGACCATGGAACACAACAAGAGTTGGCAAGTGAGTTGGAGCCACAAGATATTTTGGGTTTTAAAGACTTAAAGCGATATAAAGAGCGAATTGCTTTAGCGCAGAAAACGACTGGAGAAAAAGATGCGTTGGTGGTGATGCAGGGCAAGTTATTGGGGCTGCCTGTTGTTGCGTGTGCATTCGAATTCTCTTTCATGGCAGGCTCGATGGGCGCAGTGGTTGGCGAGAAGTTTGTCCGAGCAGTTGAAAGCGCAATTAATACAAAATCTGGGTTAGTATGTTTTTCCGCTTGCGGAGGGGCGCGCATGCAAGAGTCTTTGGTGGCACTCATGCAAATGTCAAAAACCAGCGCCGCGTTAAACCACTTATCTGAGCACAGATTACCCTATATCTCAGTATTGACGGACCAAACTTATGGTGGCGTCTCGGCGAGTTTAGCCATGTTAGGAGACATCAATATTGGTGAACCTAAAGCAAGTATTGGCTTTGCGGGAAGACGGGTCATTGAGCAAACGGTACGTGAAAAGCTACCAGACGAGTTTCAGCGAAGTGAATTTTTACTAGCGCATGGTGCGCTAGATATGATTGTCGATAGACGTGAAATGCGCGATCGCGTTGGCCGCTTACTGGCTAAGTTAACCAACGCGAGGGTGGTCTCAGAATAGGTTGTATCAAAGTTAGACTTAGTACTTGCGTTTATTGAGCTGTAATCATTACAAACCGTTCATTTTGCCCCCATCTTGGTTCCGCATTCATTAGGCTGAGATCCAACGCCGTTTGGTATGGGTCAACAGCAAAATGGTCGCTTACTAACCCCCAGAGCATCCAGTTGATTGCGGTTTCATTCTCGGTAAGCTCTTCGAGTGGCGCTTGGAGGAAAAAGTACTCATCTTCGCCATCGTAACCGAGCCGATCATAGATAATGTTGCGTAGCTCTCGATCCAAATCATGTTGGAGGTTGATTGAGTCGTACAGTTGCTCTTCTGTTGGGCCATTCTCATGGTGATAAACATTGCGTTTTGACTCTTTGTGTAAAGTACCTGCGCCAGTTTCAATGCTTACTTTCTTTTGCGAGTGTTGCTCAAGAACTTGAATGATTTCATCCTCTAGTTGATCGAGTTTACTCAGCAAAACTTGATTGTTTATGTCACCAGCGGGGGAGGCCATCGTTTGGAAGGCTTTCACTCTCTCGTAGACTGCTTTCCCGTGAGGAAGGGCTGCAAAACACTGTTCTTGGAGCGCTTCATTGGCTTGCCAAATGCCCGAGTAGAGCTCGTAATCATGTGTATATGGTGGAAGCTCTTCAGTATCTTCCCCTAATAATTCTCGCCAGTGCTTTTGCCACTGTTCTTCTTTTGCGTGTTTTACACGCGCGTATTGCTTAACCCAGCGGTTACGAAGTTTTACCCCAAAAATGGCAAGTCCCCATGGAGCGAGCAAATAAAAATAATAGTGAGAAGAGTTATCCCAAAAGTAACCGTAAACGTAAACACCAAAAGCAAGCACCCAAGTTCCAATAGTACAAGCAATAAGCCCGGACATTACTGATGATTGGCGCTTTGTTTCTCTTAATGTATTACCTTCAGCACATAACCAAAAAATGCCGCCAAAAACAAAGGCAAACGTTGTCATGAAGTAGGCAATCCCCGTTCCCAAAAATCCCCAAAGTGACATGTATTATCCCTAGCCAAATATCTGCTTTATTCACTCATCAATGACTCGAGGAGTAAATGTGTTTGATTTGGCGGAGAATTTACCATTAATGCCAACCTATTGATATGCACTCGATGACTTATTGGGGATGAGTCACAAATAAAAATAGATGGTATCAAGCATCAAAATTTAATTTGGAACCTTTGATTGTCGTGAACTCTATCTGGAAGAGTTAAGGGGGGGGCGTTTAAGGGCAATTTTCCTCTTAAAGTCGTTATTTAGAAAAAGGTAAATTAATGTTTTTATTGATAATTGTGAGTTTTTTTGGAGTGGGATTGCTCCCATTTAATTAGAGTAAAAGACCTATTTTTGGGAGCGGTTTCATAAATTTTATGACACTGATTTCACTGTTTGAGCTGTAAAGAATATAAACCCCCACTCAATGTATGTTAATAATCAATGAGTGTTGTTATGTCTCATATCCATTTTTTCCCGCGCCATCGTTTGGCGCTTGCTTGTATGCTAGCGAGTGTGTCTGGCTTCTCTTTTGCACAAAATCAGTGTGCTGTTGCTGATTTACAACAATCGCGAGATCTGGCTACTGCCGTTTCTGGTGCTGAGTATGATTGCTACCACGCTTGGTTTTCAGCACCTTCAGAAACGCTGAATGATATCTATAGTGAAGCGAGCCTAAGCCGTATCCAAGTCGCGCTGGATCAAGAAATCGCTCGCTATCGTGGTGAAGCAGATCAAGCTCGTATTCTAGAGAACCTAGGCGAATTTATTCGAGCGGCCTACTACGTTCGCTACAACGCTGGTACTGGTACACCTGAGTTTTCGCAAGCGTTGAGTCAGCGTTTTGCTCAGTCGACGAACCTATTCCTAAACAACCCTCATGCTTTGGATCAAGGTCGTGAACAAGTTGGTGCAATGAAGAGCCTGACTTTGATGGTTGATAACGTTAAGCAGTTGCCGCTGACCATGGATAGCATGATGGCCGCGTTGATGCACTTTAATCGTGAAACCGCGCAGGACACGCAATGGGTCGATGGTTTAAACAACTTGTTCCGCTCTATGGCAGGCCATGCGGCGAACGATGCGTTCTACCGATACATGGCAAACAATACACACCATATTGATACGTTGGTGAAATTCGCATCTGATAATGCTTGGGCATTAGATACGGATGCAAGCTTTATCGTTTTCAATGCATTACGTGAAACTGGTCGTTTGCTCGCGAGCCCAGATCAGGAGACCAAACGCAAAGCATTGGCAGTAATGCAACAGGTGATGCAGCGTTATCCACTGGGTAGTGAGCATGACAAACTATGGCTTGCTGCCGTTGAAATGATGAGCTACTACGCACCAGAAGGCCTAAATGGTCTGAATATTGAGCAAGCCAAGCAAGATTTAGCTGCACGTGTAATGCCAAATCGTTTTGAATGTCAGGGACCTGCCATTATTCGCTCTGAAGATCTGACCGATGCTCAAGCAGCGAAAGCGTGTGAAGTGTTAGCGGCAAAAGAAGCCGACTTCCATCGAGTTGCGAATACGGGTAATCAACCTGTCGCTGATGATTTGAATGATCGTGTTGAAGTGGCGGTATTCGCGAGTAACGCTAGTTACGTTGATTACTCTTCATTCCTATTTGGTAATACAACGGACAACGGTGGTCAGTACCTAGAAGGTGACCCTTCAAAAGCGGACAATACTGCGCGTTTCGTCGCTTATCGCTACGCGAATGGTGAAGATCTCTCTATCTTGAACCTAGAACATGAATACACGCACTATTTAGATGCACGATTTAACCAATACGGTTCGTTCAGCGATAACTTGGCTCATGGTCATATTGTTTGGTGGCTAGAAGGTTTTGCTGAATACATGCATTACAAGCAAGGTTACCAAGCTGCGATTGAGCTGATTGCAGATGGTAAACTGAGCCTTTCCACTGTGTTTGATACCACGTACTCTCACGATACCAATCGTATCTATCGTTGGGGTTATCTAGCTGTTCGATTCATGTTAGAAAATCATCCACAAGACGTCGAAAGCTTGTTGGCATTGTCGCGCTCTGGCCAGTTCGAACAATGGGCACAGCAGGTGACGTCTTTAGGTCAACAATACGATGCTGAGTTTGAACGTTGGTTGGACACATTAAAAGTGGAACCTGGGCAACCTGGTACAGACCCAGAAGAACCAACAGAACCAACAAGCCCTGAAGCACAAGTGACTGAATTGACGGCGAACCAAAGCCTTCAGCTCAGTGGCGAAGCATACAGCGAAAAACTGTTCTACGTTGATGTTCCAGCCAACACAGTTAACTTCAATGTATCTATTGAGGGTGCGGGTGATGCGGATCTTTACATGAGCTACAACAAAGTCGCGCATTACTATGATTTCGAAATGAGTCAATATGCTGATGGCAGCAATGAAGAGATTGTGTTTGAACCAGAGCAAGATGGTTACGTTAAAGCGGGTCGTTACTACATCAGCTTAACTGGACGTGATAGCTATGACTCAGTGAATCTTGTGGCTGCGTTAGAAGTGGAAGCGCAAACACCGCCAACCCAAGTGCAAGATGATTTAGCACCTGTGGTATTAGAGTCTGGTGAAGCCAAAATGCTTACCGTTCACAAGCAGCGTTATGCAGCAGTTTATGTGCCTGAAGGTGTTGAAGAGGTTCGTGTATGGCTAACGGCTCACTCTCAAACTGGTAATGTCGATCTATACGCGAGTAGGGAGCATTGGCCTACAGTAGAGCAGCACGAGTATGCGTCCAACTATGCAGGCAGCAATGAATACCTTGCGATTCCTATTACTGAAGCAGGGTACGTGCACTTCGCTCTTCAGGCTCCAGAGCAAGGCGATGACGTTGAAATGCTAGTGCACTTCAACTAAAAAAATTCGATTAACTAAAGTCGAGATAAAACGTCGCTGATACAGCGACGTTTTTGTTTATATCGGACACGATTATAAACAAACAGCGGCGAATGCTAGTTAATCGGCTGATCTATCGAGTTATCAGTTGCCCTTTTTCTAAACGGCTTTAGGTTTGTATTGCAATTTACCGCGCACATAAACTTTTTTAGCGACGCGTTCTGTGACCTAGCTTCTGATTTGTGCTTCCCAAATGGATACAATATATATGCACCCCGTGCAATAAAGTGAAAAGGGAAAGACATGAAAACGCTTATTTATGAAACGTTGATTAGCCTTGCTAACCAAGAACCAGAACAACATGCAAGAATCCGACAAAATCTCTATGAACAGTTGGATCTGCCGTTCGATAAGCAGCTGGCTTTGTATTCTTGTGCCCTTGGTCCTGCAAGTTCAGGTAAGTTGGAGAGCAGTCAAGGCATTAACAACGCGGTAGATTGCGCAGTTAAACTGCTTGAAACTCCTGAGCGCTAATTCACTCGTTGTTTTAATCACGGCCCGATCCCCAAGGGCCGTTTTTAATTGCGGTTAAATTGATGTCAACGTTGTTATTACTCTGCTCTTTCCGCTAGCACTTCTTTGAATGCAAACATGCCGTTTAATGCCGCGGGAAACCCTGCGTAGACGGACATCTGCAAAATGATCTCTTTAATCTCATCCTCGCTACAGCCTACATTCAGCGCTGCATTTAAGTGCACTTTTAGTTGCGGCGCGCAATTCCCCATTGCCGTTAGCGCGGCGACGGTTGCGATTTCTCTCGATTTTAGGTCTAAGCCCGGGCGAGCATAAATATCGCCAAACGGATACTCAATGGTGTACTGAGCTAAATCTGGACAAATATCTTGTAAGCTTTCGATGACATTATGACCAGCGTCGCCATCAATTTGAGAGAGTAGTTCTAATCCTTTGTTAAAGCGCGATTGTTCCATCGGTATGTTCCTAGTGAATAAATGTAAACACACCTTAATCGTTAGAGTTAACTCTAAGTCAACGAACTTTTCCACTTGTATACAAGGCAATTTTTTCTTCTAGAGCCGATAAGTGCTTTTTCTGTTGCTCAATGTGGCGTTTGAGGTTTTCTTGGTGTTGTTCTAACAGGGCTTGACGTTGTGGTACAGATTGAGAGCCGACTTCCCTTAATTTGGCATACTCTAGAATCTCTTCAAGTGGCATTGCAGTTTCTTTTAAACGCTTAACAAAGCTTATCCAGTTTAGATCTTTCGAACTATACATTCGATGTCCACTCGCGTTTCTATGGACATGTTTAAGTAAACCGATTTTTTCATAGTATCGAAGAGTATGAGCAGATAGCCCGACGAGGTCAGAAAATTCTTTGATATTCAATATTATCCTCCAAGGTAGAGCATACCCCCATAGAGATAAGCTAAGTTTCGCATTTTGAAGTCATTTCGGGACAGATACAAACAGAAATCTTTAGTCTTTTAACACTAGGTATGGCGATTTACTGGATTTTTGAAACGCGCCAAACGTGATCCACCTGCCAGTTTCGTTTTATTAACAATTGATTACTCAACGGGTTGGCTTGGCTATTTTTATCCTTTGGGCCTATTTTAGGGCGTACATAGATCTTATGTTCTATCTTTTTAAATTGAAGTTTTTGCCAAGCAAAACAATGCTTTAGGTTTGTTTTGGGCTATTTGGGTTGTATGTTGTGTGCCCGTTATTCACTCAGAACGATTTATCGCTGTGCAATGGATGAGTCGCTACGCCTTCGATTTCAGCCTTGAGTTAGTGCTAAAAGGGTGAGTGCCTCTGATGAATAGCTTTTATAATTTCGATTATTGAATTCACTCACAAAAAAATGCAAACAAGTAATCGTGAGTGGAAACGAGCAGGAGAACAACATGAGTGGCTCACAGGAAACACAATCATTCGGTGCAAACGTTATCTTACATGCGTTTGATTGGAAGTATGCTGACATTGCCCAACGAGCAAAAGAAATCCGCAAGCTTGGTTATGGCTCTGTGTTGGTTTCGCCACCAATGAAAAGCGCACACGATGAGCGCTGGTGGCAGCGTTATCAACCACAAGATTATCGTGTTATCGATAATGCCTTGGGTGATACCAAAGATTTTATTCATATGGTTCGTGAACTGGAGCAAGTTGGTGTGTGGGTTTATGCCGACGTAGTGTTTAACCATATGGCAAATGAGGCCCACCTTCGCAGAGACCTTCAGTACCCAAGACAAGAGGTCTTGGAGGAATACCAGAACAACAAGCAGAAATATCAGTCGCTAGCGTTGTTTGGCGATCTATCTCAACCACTTTTTGATGAAGAGGACTTTGTTGAAGCATTCGGCATTAAAGACTGGAAAGATAAGTGGCAGGTTCAAAATGGACGTATCACAGGTGGACCAACCGATCCTGGCTTGCCAACTCTTCGTGTTTGTGACCATGTCGTTGAACAGCAGCGAGCGTACCTAACGGCGCTGAAAGCTATTGGTGTGAAAGGTTTTCGTATTGACGCTGCGAAACACATGACGTTAGAGCATCTTAAGCGTGTTTGGACAGACGACATCACGCGGGATGTGCATATATTTGGTGAAATTATTACCGATGGCGGTGCGACGGAAGAAGAGTATCAGCTGTTTCTTGAGCCGTATCTACAGGAAACTCGCCTAGGTGCGTACGATTTCCCTTTGTTCTCAACCATGTTTAAGGCGTTTGCTAAAAAGGGCAGCTTCAAGTCTCTGATTGATCCCTATTGTTTTGGTCAGGCTCTGTCCCCCGGTCGTGCGATTACATTTGCTATCACACATGATATTCCTAACAATGATGTCTTTCTTGATCTCATCATGGACGAGGAAAACGAATGGTTAGCTTATGCCTATATTCTAGGCCGAGATGGTGGTGTGCCGTTGATTTATACCGACTTAAACACCAGCGGTATTAAAGGCAAAAATGGTCAGCCAAGATGGCAGGGTGCATGGAGCGATCCGAGAATGGCAAAAATGATCCAGTTCCATAATATGACGCATGGCGAGCCGATGAGTGTTCTTGAAGGTAACGATGACATGCTCGTACTTAAGCGAGGTGACAAAGGTATTGTGGTGCTTAATAAATCACAGCGTCAACAGTCTTTGACATTAAAAATCGATGGTAATTGGGTTGATTTGATGACAGAACAAATCATTCCAACTGACGGTAAGTTAATCGTACCATCTAAGTCGTCAATGTTACTTGTCGCGAACTAGAAGATGTACACACCGAGGTTAGCAACTTCGGTGTGTATGTTTTTCATCGTCATTCACGTTCTGCTGAAGTTCAATAGAAACTCAAACTCTCTCGTTTTTGCTAGAAATTTATGAGCACTCGTTAACGCAACATTCTGCTTTTAAAAAACCAATTACGTCATCTAAGCACTGATACTCTGCAACACAAAAAAGGGTTCTACCCTCGCGGCGCTGGGTGAGAAGACCAGCTGAAGCAAGGCTCGAGATATGATGAGAGAGAGTGGATGCTGGAATGCCAAGCTTTTCTTGTACGCCGCCTACCGCGATACCTTTGTATCCCGCTTTGACGACTTCTTTGTAAATACTTAAACGAGTCGGATGCCCTAACTCTTTTAGTGCTTTAGCAACGGCTTCAAGCTCCATACTGACCTCTAAAGAATGACCACAGTAATTTTGTTTCGATAATAGGGAAAGTCTCGGTAAATGCCAACTATTACGATCTCAGAACAATTTAAATCAGATGAGATTCATACTGGCTCATGCCTTCATGACAACAATTGTCTGTTCTAATGAGACAGATCAATCTTCATTATTATTTCACGCCACGTTCAAAATCCCTCGTCTACACTCAATGTTGAGTTGTCAGTTGGCAGACCAAGGAGGCGGCCATGATTGCGGTTCATAGAGATTATTGTTTGTCTAACAGTTCGGAGTTACATGCCCACGTTAAAGTCAATCCTGTCGGTAAATTAGAAGTTGAGATTGTTGAACTTCAAGAGCGCCACACCACAGAGTTTGATGATTTGTCTTTTGAGAGTCGTGGGTGTGAAACTCGAATCTGTGGTAAAGAAGACACAACTCCGTGGCAGTTCAATCTTGCAGTTACTGATGCGTTAGAGCTTTCTCATTTAGTGGAAGAAGCAAACGAAGAGTATGAGATTTTAATGAATGATCTTATGTAATATCGAGAAGATCATTTTATCCTGCACGGCGTGTGGCTCTGTACTGAAAAAATAAAAACCTCCCAAGTGGGAGGTTTTAATATGGAGTGCGTTATCGTTGGATAGGCTCTTCTCTTGGTGGTGTTAGCTCTTGGACGTTATCTTCATTAAAATCATCGGCGTAACCTTTAGGTGGCGGTGTCCAACCACGTTCTGACCGCGATAGTTTGTCATGACGATCTTTTTGCATCTCTTCCGCCATTTTCTCCTCTAACTGAATAAACAGTTGTCGGAAATTGTTGTCATAGCGTTCACCTTCAGAATCATCCTCCCAAGCTTTGTAAAGTATTTCTGACTTACGTGCTTCAACACGCTTATATGTCGCCTTCTGTTGTTCAACAAAGAAGGGGTGAATGCCAAGGGCTTTCATTGTGTGACCGCCCATCTCCAATGCAGAATGGTAGGTCTCTGATTCAATAATATCAGCCCCCGCTTGACGCAAAAGATAGCCATGTCCACGGTCAAAGGCACGTGCAATCACTGTTACTTTTGGGTACGTGTGCTTAACGTACTTCACCAGTTCTACACTCGATTCTTGGTTATCAATCGCCACAACCAACGCAGCGGCGTGCTCAATGCCGGCTGTATGTAGCATATCTGGTCGAGTCGCGTCGCCAAAATAGGCGCGAGTGCCAATCTGGCGCATGTTATCGACTTGGTCAGATTGATGATCAAGTACCACGGTAGTCACGCCGTTTGATACCAATAGGCGATTCACTATTTGTCCAAAGCGGCCGATGCCGGCGATGATCACCGTGCCTGTTTCCTCAATCGTATCGCTTTCGCGTTCATTTGACTGGCTTTCAAAGCGCGGCAGAATCACTCTATCAAACAGAATAAACAAACCTGGTGTCAGGAACATCGAAATCGCAACCACTAACGCAAGAGTTTGTGAAAGTTCAAATGGGATGACGTGGTTTTGCACTGAAAAGCTTAGAAGCACAAAGCCGAATTCACCTGCTTGAGCCAAGCTTAGGGTAAACAGCCAGCGGTTGCTGCCTTTCACCCTAAATATCAGTGCAAGAATAAACAGCACCAAGGCTTTCAAAACCATCACGCCAATGGTCAATGCCATGACCAACCAGAAATCACCAAAAAGGACCGAGAAGTTGATCCCTGCGCCAACGGTAATAAAGAACAGACCTAACAATAGACCTTTAAATGGTTCGATATTGGATTCTAACTCGTGGCGGAATTCACTGTTCGCCAATACAACGCCAGCCAAGAAGGTTCCTAAGGCAGGAGATAAGCCCACTAAACTCATCAGTGCAGCGATACCAATGACAAGCATGAGTGCAGTTGCGGTAAAGATTTCTCGCAAACCAGAGCTAGCCACATAATTGAGCAGAGGTCGACTTAAAAAGTGTCCACCAACGACGACGATTGCTATCGATGCTGTGATTACAATGCCGTATGCCCAGCCGGGTAACCCCGCAACGAGGCTTAATTCTTCATGGTGCGCTGCGGCTGTTTGTGCTGCGGACTGTGCCTGTTCAATTAATTCAGGTAAGGCCAATAGGGGAATGAACGCCAACATTGGTATCACTGCAATATCTTGAAAAAGCAACACGGAGAAAGCGTTTTGTCCACCTTCCGTCTTCGTTAATCCTTTTTCGCTAAAAGTTTGCAAAACAATCGCAGTAGAAGAGAGGGCGAAGATCAAACCTATGGCTAAGGCTATGGTCCAAGGCTGGTCAAAATACAAGGCAATACCCATAATCGCCGCGACGGTACCACCGACTTGCAGACCTCCTAAACCCATTAAGCGATTGCGCATCGCCCACAACATTTTGGGTTCGAGCTCTAAACCAACGAGAAACAGCATCATCACCACGCCAAACTCGGCAAAGTGCTGGATTGTTGTTGTTTCTTCACCGACTAAACCGATAATTGGGCCAATGACCACACCTGCGATGAGATAGCCTAAAACGGACCCAAGTCCCAAACGCTTAGCAAGTGGGACTGCAATTACAGCAGCAATCAAATATATGAAGGCTTGTAAGAATATTCCTGTCATGAAGCCTCCTTAATGAGCTCTGGCAATGCGCTGTTAAGCTTGATTAATGACGCCGCAGCTTCAACATCCAACCTATCTTCGACTAAAGCTGTTAGCAGGCTCTTGTACCGCTCAACATGACGAGGGATTCGCCCTTCTTCATCTGCTGTACGTGCGCCAAACATCGCGAGAGGGGCAATGTAGTTCATGCCGGTCAGTGCGGACATTTGTTCAATGGGCGCAAGCAGTTGACGAATCGTAAAGTGGTTGTAGCCCTCTGCCTTATAAGCTTCTTCTTTGCCCCCTGCAGACAGCACACAAAGCATGGTCTTGCCTTGCAGTGCTGTGCCATCTGTACCGTAAGCAAAGCCATATTCCAAAACCAGATCTTGCCACTCTTTTAAAATCGCAGGCGTTGAATACCAATATAGTGGGAATTGGAAAATCACCACGTCATGCTCACGTAAGCGTTGCTGCTCACGGTCGATATTAATATCGAAACGAGGGTATTCGCCATAGAGATCAACACATGTCACGCCTTCAATTTTTTGAGCTTCTTTGAAAAGTGGAGTATTCACTTCTGAACGATGCTGGGAAGGATGAGCAAAGAGAATGAGTACTTTTTTATTTGCCATAGGGATCCTTGCTATCTAAATAACCATGCCCAGTAGGAGCGCGGGTTGGTTAGAAAATGTAACTCATAAATGATCGCCAAGCTAGTTTGGAAAACTGTTTAAGCTGTTTCAATATCAATAAAAAACCACCAAATAAATTGGTGGTTTTGGGAAGCGTTACGTTTTACTAATCATGAATAGGGACGACTAGAATATCCACCGGTGACTTGTTAATTAAGTGTCTGGAGTAAGAAATAATCTTGCTCCAGAAATCTTGGTGGTGACCACAAATCAGAAGATCCACTTCTTGCTCTTTAATGGTGACCTCTAATTTATCAGCCAAGTCGCCAGTACCTACGAAGAAATGTTTAAGTGGGTAATCCATGTAATCACTAAATGTTTTTAAACATTCCATTGAATGCTCATTCAACGGCCTTTGATCCGGGTTTTCTTTGATGTCTACAAGCTCACGATAGATTTCTCCGTGCGTACCATCAATATGAATAAAGGAGATATCGGAGTCGAGATAGTTTGCCATTGATACCGCTCTGTCGATAAGCACGGTGCTTTCATCTGACAGTTCGAGTGCAACAAGGATATGTTTGTATTTCATAACCACGCCCTTATGTGGATTATCTTTACCCTAAGCATAGTATGGCTTGGATAAAAATTGTGTTGCTAAGATCTCGAAATTGTTCAAAGACTTGTTAAAAAGTTAATGTGATATAACAACTTACTGTGAAACTTTCTTTTTGTTCACATTTGGTTAGAAAGCTTGCTTTTTGAACAAAAAAGCGGCTACACTCTGCGCATCATTTCTCTAGGAGATTACGCCAACATGAAGAACTAAACCTGTCATCCATATTTTTACTTATTTTTTGGATCTGCAGGGTTAGTAGGCGTAGCTCACTTTCCGATATTTCTTTGCAACAAGACGACTTTTTGATTTGACGTATATCGTCGAACTTTACATAGAGCTTAATGCGTTTGTGCACGCGTTTTGTTGCAATTTCAAATCATAGCTACGGCTGTTGTCCCTGTCATACAGGAGGCAAATTATGCCGGTTTTACAAGCTTTTAATGTTAGCCATCAGTTTGATAATGGCGATACGCTATTCCAGTCTACTTCTTGTTCCATGACTAAACGACGTGTTGGTTTGGTTGGGCGCAATGGCATCGGTAAGTCGCTTTTGGCTTCCATTTTGGCGGGCGAAACTCAGCCTGCCAGCGGTGTTGTGACTGCTCCCTCTTCTTTCATGATGTATCGCCAGCAGCCGTCTGATCTGCTTTCAGGTCAGCAATCGATCGCCCAGTTTCTGGGCAAAGATGCGGTCTTGCATGCTTTAAAGCAGATTGAACAAGGTGATGTTTCTGAACATTGGTTCGAACTGGTTGGCGAGCAGTGGGATATTGAATTAAAACTCAAACAGCAGCTCGCTGCGATGGGATTACCGCAAGACCCTGATTTCTCTTGTGCTCGGCTCAGTGGTGGTCAGTTGGCACGTTTGCAGTTATGGCAGTTGTTTGAAAACGAAACGGAGCTTTTGATTCTCGATGAGCCATCCAATCACCTTGATACCGAGGCGAAACAATGGCTGATAGAGTCTATGACGCATTTCAGCGGTGCGATTTTACTCATCAGTCACGATCGTGAGCTGCTGCGAGAGATGGAGGAAATTTGGGAGCTATCGGGCCTAGGTTTACAGGCTTTTGGTGGAAATTACGATGTGTACGCCGAGAAAAAACGCACTGAACTGCAAGCGATCGAGAGGCAGTTAGCGCAAGTCGATAAACAGAAAAAACGGTTAGCCGAGCAAGCCCAAAAAAATCGCGAAAAAGCAGACCAACGCGCCGCGCAAGGGAACAAACTGCGCAAAGACGGCAGTCAGCCCAAAATTTTGCTTGATGGAAAAAAGGATAGCGCGACCGCCAGCGCCTCAAATCGCAATAAGAATGAGCAACTCAGACAAACGCATTTACAAGCCAAAGAACAGGCGTTGCAATTGCGACATGAGCAACTCAAGGCGCAAAAGCTTTATCTTACAGATAATCCGAACCGTTCGCGAAAAGTATTGTCGATACAAGAAGGTATATTACCTTTTGGGAATTCTACACCTATCACGTTGCAGATTTTTGCGAACGACAAAGTCCATCTCAAAGGGAGAAATGGCTGCGGAAAATCAACCTTGTTAAAGACGTTGCTTGGCGAGTTATCGTTGCAGAGTGGTGAGCTGAAAGTGAATACGCCTTTGTATTATCTCGACCAACATTTTGGTGCAGTGAATCCAAATCTTTCGTTACTTGAAAACGTGATGGAGAGCTGCCAGGAGATGACGGAAAGTGAAGCGAGAACCTTATTGGCCGGGATCGGTTTTCGTCGAGATGCTGTGTTTCGGTTGGGGCGCCTACTGAGCGGTGGCGAGAAGATGAAGCTCGCGATGCTGATAGTCAGCCACCAAAACTCTCAGCCTTTGCTGCTGCTTGATGAGCCAGATAATCATCTCGACCTCGAGTCAAAAATAATGCTTAGTCAGGCGTTAAATGTATACAAAGGTGGATTTGTTCTGATTAGTCACGACCAAGATTTCGCTTCTGAGTCTGGGGTTTTGCGCCAAATCGAGCTGACTTAGACGAAAGAGAGTAAACGTCATCGTAGCTCTTCAGTATTGTTCCCAAGTTCTACACTTCCACTTACTAGTTTGTAGAACTGGAAGGAAATGAGGGAGTTAGGATGGCTTTCACAACTCGTTTAATGAAATTAGATTCATTTTGTCGATATATAGTAGAGTTCTGATGTATTGCACAAAAAGACAACAGAAAAATAAAAAGGAATTTCATGAAAAAGAACACCCTAGCACTCACAACCGCTCTCGCACTCGGAAGTGTGTTGTCTGTGGCGCATGCCAATGAAGCGGCGCAATCGTCGGTTGAACAGGTAAGCCCGAAAGCCATCACGTATCCAACCACACAAAAAGTGGATATTGTCGATGACTACTTTGGTACAAAAGTGAGTGATCCTTATCGCTGGTTGGAAGACGATCTCAGCCCAGAAACCGCAGAATGGGTGAAGGCGCAAAATGCAGTGACGTTTGATTATCTGGCGAAAATCCCTTACCGCGAGCAGATTGAAGAGCGCATCACTAAGCTCATGGATTACGAAAAACAAAGCCAGCCGTTCAAAGAGGGTAAGTTCACTTACTTCTACAAAAATGACGGGTTACAAAACCAAGACGTGCTTTATCGGCAGCTAGGTGATGGTGAAGCAGAAATTTTCCTCGATCCAAATACTTTTAGTGAAGATGGCACCACATCGTTAGCGGGAGTGAGCTTTTCACGAGATGGATCTTTGGTTGCATACAGCATTTCGGAAGGCGGTAGCGATTGGCGCAAAGTCATTGTGTTAGACACAGAAACCAAAAAGCCCGTCGGTGAAACGCTGGTGGATATTAAGTTCAGCGGCATCAGTTGGCTCGGCAATCAAGGTTTCTATTACTCAAGTTATGACAAGCCAAAAGGGAGTGAACTTTCCGCGAAGACAGACCAACACAAGCTCTACTTTCATAAACTTGGAACGAAACAAAGTGAAGACCAGCTGATTTTTGGCGGCTTTGAGGAAGAGAAATACCGTTATGTTGGCGGCTATACGTCGGATGATGAACGCTACTTGTTTATCTCAGCCAGCGTATCGACATCGGGTAACAAACTGTTCTTTAAAGATCTGAGTAAGCCAAACAGCCCGCTTAAAACCATTTTAGATAACACCAGTTCTGATACTTGGGTGATAGACAACCAAGGCACGAAACTGTACTTGGTTACGAACCTTAATGCGCCGAACAAACGCGTCGTGACGGTGGATGCGAGTCAGCCGCAACCCAAAAACTGGAAAGATGTGATTCCTGAAACAAAGAACGTGTTACGTGTTTCTACCGCGGGTGGCAATTTGTTTGCGAGCTATATTGTTGATGCGATCTCGATGGTGAAGCAATACGACATGAACGGCAAACTCATCCGAGAAATCAAATTGCCTGATATTGGCAGCGCATACGGTTTCTCGGGTAAAAAAGATGAAACCGAAGTCTACTATTCTTTCACCAACTACAAGATGCCCAGCACTACGTATCGTCTGAACATCAAAGATGGTGATAGCGAGGTGTACTACAAATCTAAAGCGCCATTTGATCCAGCTTTGTATGACTCTCGCCAGGTGTTTTACACCTCAAAAGACGGAACAAAAGTGCCGATGATCATCACCTATAAAAAAGGGACACCGATGGACGGCAGTGCACCAACCATCCTATATGGTTATGGTGGTTTCAACATTAGCCTCACACCATCTTTTAGCCCGACACGTGCGGCTTGGTTGGAGCTTGGTGGTGTTTACGCGGTAGCGAACATTCGTGGCGGTGGGGAGTATGGTAAAGAGTGGCACAACGCTGGCATTCAAATGCAAAAGCAAAATGTGTTTGATGACTTTATTGCTGCGGCTGAATTCCTAATTGATGAAAAGGTAACGTCATCAAACAAGTTAGCCATTAACGGTGGATCGAATGGTGGCTTGTTAGTGGGGGCCGTTATGACGCAACGTCCACAGCTGTTTAAAGTGGCGCTGCCAGCAGTCGGCGTACTGGATATGCTGCGTTACCATACTTTTACCGCAGGTGCTGGTTGGGCGTATGACTACGGCACGGCAGAGCAAAGTAAAGAGATGTTCCAATATCTGAAAAGTTATTCGCCGGTGCACAATGTAAAAGCAGGGGTGGAATACCCAGCAACATTGATTACAACCGGTGATCATGATGACCGTGTTGTTCCTGCTCACTCATACAAATTTGCTGCTGAGTTGCAATCGAAGCAAGCGGGGTCAAATCCGACCTTAATTCGCATCGAAACCAATGCAGGACATGGTGCAGGCACACCAACGCGTAAAATAATTGAGACAAATGCAGATATTTATAGTTTTGCACTGTTCAATATGGGAATAGAGAAACTGCAATAGTGCGAATTGTTTGCGTTTTAGTTATCGAAACGCATCGGCGCTTTATCGCTCGATAATAAAAGGGAATCACAGAGAGTGACTCCCTTTTTATTTATTATAGGCCTACTATTCTAATCTGATGCTAGGCTAATCAAACTAAGGTTTTTTAAATTATTATAATGTTCTAATTAATCTGAAGAGTGTTGTACGATCGAAATGAAACATTGATCGCGAT
This sequence comes from Vibrio sp. YT-18, assembly GCF_033337345.1. Lineage (NCBI taxonomy): Bacteria > Pseudomonadati > Pseudomonadota > Gammaproteobacteria > Vibrionales > Vibrionaceae > Vibrio > Vibrio sp. YT-18. The sequence continues at coordinate 99,354 of NZ_JAWOQO010000009.1, forward strand.
CACCTAAATCCATTGCACTCTCTATTTATATGGTAAAATTAATTAATCATTTGTTCTAATGATAATTGAATTTTCATAAGTTTTAATATTTCCTTCTTCATTGGTATTACCAAATTTCAAGTTATATAAGATATAAGTAGCGGTGATTGAACTTTTACGATGCTTTATTTTATTTTAATTAAAACGTCGAATGTTTCGTCATTATTGAATTTGCTTTGATAATTTATGTTATCCAAAGCGAGTTGTGTTGCTTGCTATTTATGATGACCTCATGACGTGAATAATTTTATAATCATTAAAATGGATACAGTTTTATGAATTTAGTGAAACCGTCTGTTGCCATTATGGTTGCAGCCCTACAACTCGCGTCTTCTGCCTATGCGCAGACAAACAATAACGAAGAACTACAAGATATGTCTGACCCACTTGCGGTATACACCCAAGCGGGCTTTGGTATTACTGATAAAGGCGCGAACATCAAAATCGGTCAAACTTATCAATCTAGCCAGCCTGGTACCATGGCGATGAACATCATTGAAATGAAAGGCATTGGTGGTGAGCTATTTGGCATTCGCGACAATGACGATCCAATATATGCCAACGTTGATGACAGCATTGACTCTTTCAGACTACGTAATTTCCAAGTAGAAGTCGCAAAAGGTCTAGGCCGTCAATTAGATGTAAACTACGACGTTGATAACGATAAATTAGATGCATCTTATAGCTTTATTCAAGGTCTACCTAAGTTTGGTATGTTGCAGCTATTTCCTTTAGCTGGTGCGGGTGTCACTATTGCTAATGATTTTAGTGGTGATGACAAAGGTTATGAAATTCCAGGTACTTTCACTGTTGTGGGTATGTACTCAAAAATTGAATTAACCGATAAAATCTGGATTAACTACAACCCAATGTATATGCATACGTTGTCAGGGTCTAGTCAATATAAAGATACTTATTACGCGGGTGAAGATAATATCTTGACTCATGAGTTTGCGTTGTCTTATCAAATTAATCCTCGCGCAAATATTCGTTACTTTGCAAACTGGAATGAGCACGTTAATTTCGGTGATGGTGATCACCGTATCGAATTTAACTACCAATTCTAACTCCCTCGTTTATTTCCAGAATAGAAAGTGTGTTTATCCATATATTTAAATATTTAGGCTAGGGCACTTTCTAAATAAAGTAGGTTTATCATGAAAGCCAAATATAAATTTGCGTTGGTATCTATTGCTATATCTTCTGCATTACTATCAGGATGCAAAACTGGCGATATCGCAACGAAAACAGCCCAAGCACCCTCTGTTGAAACCGTTACCCTAACCGAAACAAAAATCACTCCTTATCATACTTTTATCGGTCGAACTGAAGCGGTAAATGACGTTGATATTATGCCGCGAGTCGGTGGCGAATTAACCGCGATTCATTTTAAAGATGGCGATATGGTCGAAAAAGGCCAATTGTTGTTTGAAATCGACGACCGTCCTTACAAAGCGGCACTGGCGTATGCAAAAGCGTCGTTGCAAAAAGCAAAAGCACAACTCGTTCAAACTACGCGTGATGCAGAACGTGTGAAGAAACTCATCAAAGATAAAAGCATCAGTGAGCAGCAATACGATGACGCCATTGCTGCGCACGCCGCAGCGATTGCTTCGGTAGAAGAGGCGAAAGCGACGCTGGTTTCAGCAAGGCTCGATCTTGAATTTAGCTCTGTGCGCGCTCCTTTCTCTGGCCGCGTGGGTTTCAGCAACTTCCGAGTGGGTGACCGTATTTCGAAAATTCAAATCGTTCCTCTTGTTTCGATCACTCAAGTAGACCCAATTCGCTTTGGCTTTGATGTGGATGAGAAGCTCTACCGCCGAGTAAGAAGTGCCATTGATGTGGCTCATCGTAACGATGACAAACTGGATGTTGATTTAACACTGACGCTTTCAGACGGTTCATTGTATCCGCTTGATGGCAAGATCTACGCCGTTGGCAATAAGATCGATTTAGAAACAGGCTCAATTCGAGCAGAAGCACAATTCGATAATCCAACTTACGCGCTTATGCCGGGTGAATATGGCAACTTGACCATCAAGCTGCGCAACAAAACCATTGATGGTTTGCTTATCCCATCGGCGGCTGTTCAACAAGACCAAGCGGGTGACTACGTCATGGTGGTTGGTGATGATCACGTGGTGTCTCGTCGTAACGTTGAACTCGGTCAGACCTACGGTGTGAAACGTGCTGTGCTGACTGGTTTGGCGGCTAACGAAAAAGTCATCGTCCATGGTCTACAAAAAGTGCGTCCGGGTGCAACGGTGAAAGACGTTGAGCTACAGAGTGAACAAGGCTGAGTGAGTACTGATGTTAAGTAAATTTTTCATTCACCGGCCGAAATTTGCTTTGGTGATCTCACTGGCGATGACATTGATGGGTATGATCGCCCTGAAAGTCTTGCCAATTTCTGAGTATCCTCAAATCTCTCCAACGGTAATTACGGTGAGCACCATGTATCCGGGTGCAAATGCGGACGTGGTTAAAAAGACCGTAGCACAACCGATAGAAGCCAAAGTCAACGGCGTTGAAGACATGATTTACATGTCTTCTGTGATTGGTAACGATGGCTCATACACATTGCGTATTTACTTCCGAGTGGGCGCAGATGGCGATATGGCGCAGGTTCGTGTGAACAACTTGGTGGCACAGGCGACGTCGTCTCTACCACAAGAAGTAAACCAAATCGGTGTGACGGTTAAGAAGAAATCTTCCGACATGCTGGGCGTTATCACACTGCGTTCTCCGAAACAGTCTTACGACAGTATCTACCTTTCTAACTACGCGGATCTCAATATCGTTGAGCGTCTAAAACGTATCGAAGGTATGAGTGACATTACGCTGCTGGGTAAGAAAGACTACTCAATGCGTATTTGGTTGAACCCAAATAAACTGGCTACCTTGAAGCTTTCTGCTAGCGATGTTATTGGCGCAATTAAAACGCAAAACATCCAAGTGGCGGCGGGTAAGATCGGTGGTATGCCAGCTCCGGGTGACCAGCAATATCAATATGTTTTGCAAACCAAAGGCCGCCTCACTTCTGCGGAAGAGTTCGAGAACATCATCATTCGTGCGAGCAAGAAAGGTTCTTTGATTCGCTTGAAAGATGTGGCTCGTGTCGAAGTTGGCGCACAAGGTTACGAAGCTGATGGTCGTATGAATAACGAACCAGCAGCCGTTCTGGCCTTGTACCAGTTGCCGACCGCGAACGCGCTAGACGTGATGGAACGCGTGAAAGAGGCCATGAAAGAGTACGAGAAATCGTTCCCAGATGATTTGGTCTATGACATCGCGTATGACTCTACCGAATACGTAGAGACATCGATTGATGAAGTGTATGAGACGCTGGTGATTGCGGTACTTCTTGTCACCTTCGTTGTGTACGTTTTCTTGCAGAACTGGCGAGCGACCATTATTCCAACCTTAGCGATTCCGGTTTCCATCATTGCGACTTTCGCAATCATGGGCGTGATGGGCATGACCATTAACACGATCTCGTTGTTTGGCTTGATCCTCGCCATCGGTATCGTGGTGGACGATGCGATCATCGTGGTAGAGAACGTGGAGCGGGTTATTCATGAAGAGCATTTAGACCCGATTCCGGCCACTATCCAAGCTATGAAAGAAGTGACGGGGCCAGTATTGGCAACAACGCTTATTTTGTTGGCGGTATTCGTACCGGTTGCGCTATTGCCGGGTATTTCTGGTCGAATGTTCAACCAGTTCGCGGTCACCATCTGTGTATCGGTGCTGATCTCTGCGATCAACGCATTGACGTTAACGCCAGCGCTTTGTGCGTTGATGTTGAAATCTACTCACTCGCAACCTATTGCGCCTTTGCGTGCGTTTAACCGAGGTTTTGAAGCAATAACGCGCAAATACCAAGGTTTAGTTGGCTTCTTGAGCCGTCGTATTGTGCTGAGTATCGGTGTTTATGGCGCGCTTATTGCGGTGCTGGCATTTGCGTTCATGACCGTACCTTCTTCTTTCGTACCGAACGAAGATAAAGGCGTGTTCATGGTCGAAATGCGTTTGCCAGACGCAGCAGCATTGCAGCGTACTGCACCATTAATGAAGAAGTACGTTGATGAGCTAAAACAGATGGAAGGTGTGGAGAACGTGGTTTCGGTTGCGGGCTTCTCGGTAATTAACATGGCGTCGATTCCAAACTCGGGCATGTTGATCATCAAACTGGATAACTGGAGCAAACGTAAAGACCCTGAGCTACACCAACGCGCATTGATGAATAAAGTTAACCAAATGCTGAACTCAACGCCAGATGCCGCTTCGTTCGTTTTCGCGACACCGGCAATCAAAGGTATGGGTGCGGTGGATGGTTTCAACCTTGTGCTGCAGGACAACTTGGGCCGTTCTCCACAAGAGTTGGCAAAAACAACCGCTGATTTTGTTGCCCAAATCAACCAACTGCCTGAAGTGGCACGTGCGTTCTCGATTTTCCGTGCGAATATTCCGCAACGTTACATCGATATTGATCGCGATAAAGCGATTTCGATGGGCGTACCGTTGAATGAAATCTTCAGCACACTGCAAGCACAGTTGGGCGGCGCCTACATTTCTGACTTCAACTTGTTTGGTCGTTCGTACCAAGTGAAAGTGCAAGCAGAAGAGCAATACCGTGACAATATCGACGACATCAACCATCTGTTTGTTCGCTCAAGCTCTGGAAAAATGGTGTCACTGGCAACGCTAGTGAAAGTGAAGCCGATCTTCGGCCCAGATACCTTGTCGAACTACAACATGTTCAGTTCTGCAACCGTGAACGGTGCGCCAGCGCCAGGTTACAGCTCGGGTGATGTTGTAAAAGCCATTGAAAAACTGGCTGCGGAATCTTTGCCAAGTGGTTACTCATACGAGTGGTCAGGCATGACTTACCAAGAGATGAAAGCAGGCAACATGGCGCCGATCGCGTTCGCATTGTCTTTGCTGTTCACATACTTGTTCTTGGTGGCTCAGTACGAAAGTTGGACCATTCCTGCAGCGGTAATGATGGCGGTTCCAGTCGCGATTCTCGGCGCAATGGGCACGCTACTGCTGGTGGGACAACCGTTCGACTTGTACGTGCAGATTGGTGTGGTCATCTTGATCGGTATGTCCGCCAAAGTGGCGATTCTTATCGTGGAATTTGCCAAAGTTCTGCGAGAAGAAAAGGGCTTATCCATCATTGATGCTGCCAAAGAAGCTGCTCGAATCCGTTTCCGTGCAGTACAGATGACCGCATTTGCCTTCATCTGGGGGGTATTCCCGTTGGTGATTGCATCGGGTGCCGGTGCGGCATCTCGTCACTCACTGGGCTTTGCAGTATTCGGCGGCATGATTCTCTCTACGTTTGTAGGCACGTTACTGACGCCAGTGTTCTTCGTGATGATGCAATCTCTGCGCGAGAAGTTTAAGCGAAAGAAACCCACTGAACTTGAGGTGAGCGAGCAATAACGCTGATTTCAACTGACTGACTCCACAACACCCCCACGCTGTGTGCGATTGGCCAATGCCTTTCATTGATATACAACCACCGTCGCAGCGTGGGTTCCCCAAACAATAATAGGTTTTAGCATGAAAAATCTTTCAAAAATCGTCGTAGCGAGCTCTCTACTGACGTGTGCTGCTGCGCAAGCGGGTGGGTTATACCTTTACGAAACAACTGCATCGGATATTGGTTTGGCATCCGCTGGTATGGCGGCTCGTGCGCAAGATGCCTCAGTAATGGCAGCAAACCCGGCTGGTCTGGCGAATGTTTCTGGTAAATCTTTCTCTGGTAACCTGATTGGCCTTTACGGTGACGCGCAACTAGACACGATGACTGGCGATGCGGGCAACGTGATTGGTTTTGTTCCTATGGCGTCGGCATTTTACAGCCAACAAGTAAACGACAAATGGACGCTGGGTATTGGTCTGTATGGCAACTACGGCCTTGGCCTCGAGTACGAAGGTCTTTTGGATAATCATTTAGATATTCCTACAGCAACGACGCAAGCCTTAACCATTCAACCTTCCGCTTCTTACCGCATCAATGATCACTGGTCTGTGGGTGCGGCGCTTGGTATTCAGTACGGTATGTATGAAGTGGAAACGAAGGGAGTCTTGAACTTCAATGACGAAGACCAAGATACTCAGCTCAACGGCCGAGTAGGTGTGCTTTATGAAGCAACACCAGGCACGCGTCTTGGTCTGTCTTACTCTTCTGAAACCGAATTTGAATTCGACAAGAGTAACTCCATTGCTCCACAACAACTGATCTTCAGTGCTTACCACGAAGTGAATGATGACCTAGCGGTGATGTGGAACGTGAACTGGCAAGACTGGAGCGAATACACAACCACGCTGAACGTAGAGACACAAGACACTTACCAAATCGCATTAGGTACTCAGTACAAACTGAATGAAAAAATGATGTGGAATGCAGGTTTTGCATTCGATACCAGCATGTATGAAAGTCAATCAAACGGTGACATTACCGTTCCTACTGGCAAGGCGTACCGCATTGGTACAGGCATTGATTACAAATTGGATTCAGAAAACTCAATTGGTTTCGCGTTGGAAGCGATCTTGGTGGAATCGTCGGAAACGCCACGCTTACAAGCTGGCTTTGATGAGCCTGCTCTGTACTTCATGAGCATGAGCTACAACTGGAAAAACTAATCATTCCTAATCGCTAAAACGCCTTCCTTACAGGCCATTCCACCCTAACTACCTGCACTGGATGCTGTCACACCATCTAAGGTAGTTAGGGCGCTTCTGTCACATCCAGTGAGTGATGATTCAAAAAGTCTCTGCGCAGCTAAGTGCGGGTATTCAACATCTCAAAGGACTAAAAAATGAAAAATAAACTAGCGTTAGTGTGTACGACTTTGTTGGTCAGTACGCTGGCTCATGGTGCCGAGCACCGAGTAAAAGACAATAAAAACAAGTTGGCGGATGACCCAACAAAAGTCATCACGAAATTTGGCGCGTCGTACGCAAACAACTACGATTTTGATGATCAAAACATCTCATTCTCGGGCTCACTTGCGCTTGACCAAGCGCGCAAAATCAACCTGCGTATCAATGATGATGCGAGCGAGTGGCGTATTGGTGGCTCGTGGTTGTTTCCGGTCGGTATCGTTAACTTCAACTTCGGTAAAAATGAATACGTAAACGGCGCGGATCAAACCAACTACAGCGTTGGTACCTTTATGCCGCTAAGTTATTTCGGGATTGAGCCAGCAGGCTTCCAAATTTTCCCAATGGCAGGCTATACGTACAACACTGGTGATGTTCCTGTTTGTGACGGTGCAGCAAGTAGCCACTGTAGCGAGCCTAACTTTACGGGCACTCCAAGTGCAGAGAATGGCTTCAATATGATGAGCTCTTCAGGCAGCAGCGGTTACGTTGGTGCATTTGCGCTGAAATCGTTTACCAAAGAACTGACGTTAATCAGCTTCGCAGCAGGCACTTACGGCTCAGAAAACAGTGAAGGAGAGAACTACAAAGGCTTCTTTGGTGGTATCGGCCTTGGTTACCTCGTGAGCAAACGCCACTCGTTTAACGTAATGACGTTTGTCATGGACAACAACACCTATTTGGATGAAGCAGACAAGCGCATCGTATTATCATATCAATATCAATTCGAATAAATAAAAACGCAGCCCAAATAGCTGCGTTTTTACTTTGATAGAATGAACTAGTGAATTGAGTTGTTTTCTTCGATCTTTTTCTGGTACTGGTGTTTTAATATATACATGCGCTTAACATCGCTGTAAGCGCCGTTAATAAAGTATTCTTCTACAAGGTGACCTTCTTCGATAAAGCCGCACTTTTTGTATAAGTGAATAGCGACTTCGTTATCCACTGCGACTAATAAGTAGATTTTACGTAGATTAAGAATTGAGAATGAGTAATCTAACGCACGATTAATCATCTCTGTCGCATAACCTCGGCCTTGATGCTCTGGGGCGATGATTATCTGAAATTCCGCGCTGCGGTGAATGTAGTTAATCTCGATCAGCTCAACTAAGCCAATTACGATGCCGTCTTCATCTTCGACGACAAAACGCCTTTCAGCGTCATCATGTATATGTTTTCGATAAAGTTCTTCGAGCTCGTCATAAGACTCGTAAGGTTCTTCGAACCAGTAGGCCATGATATTTCGGTTGTTATTCAGTTCATGAATAAAGCGCAAATCAGAACGCTCTAATGCACGCATTTTTAGGCCTTTCTTCATCATTTTTCTCCAATGAGGGCGGAGAATACCTCCGCACTTGATGCTAGAAAATATTACCGTATTTCACAAGAATCGCGCATCTTTTTTTGGAAAATATCCTGTGATTTTCAATGTGGAAACTTAGAGTTCACGACAAATATAAATTAATCTTTACGATAAAAAACTCGATTAGGTGCTTTGCCTAATATCGTATTAAATACCGCGCAACGACTTAGTGTCTTAATCTAAACAAACAAGGTATTCAATATGTTTTCAATCGGTGACGTAGTAGTAGCGACTAAAGGTATCGATCTTGGCGAAATGGTTGTTACAGGTTTAAGCAGTGGCGGTTTTTACACACATGTAAAAGCAGGCGAAAAAACACTAACTTACCCAGCTAAAGATCTTAAGAAAGCATAATTAAATTTGCTCATTCTTATTTTTAACTGGCTTAAAGTTCGTACTAGTTATTTTAAGCGGGTTAGAATCGATAAAAGGTAGCGCAATGAGTCGCTACCTTTTTTTATTTTTTCTACCTTTCTTCACCAATATGAAACTCAACGCGATTTCTTCCGGTTTCCTTTGCCTTGTAAAGTGCTAAGTCTGCGCGTTTAACAAGTGGTTCAAATGAGTCGTCGAGACGACAGACTTGAGTTACCCCAATACTCGCGGTGAAGCTCATATCACAACCTGAATGTTGAACGGTCGTCGTTTCTAGTGCATTACGAATCGTTTCTAATGTGTCTAGAGCTTGCTGTGATGAGCGACTTCTTAATACGATGGCAAACTCTTCACCACCAACTCTGGCAAGTAAGTCACAATCAAGTAGATGACTTTTAATAGTATTAACTGCATGGATCAGTGATTTATCGCCTGCGTCATGACCAAATCGGTCATTGAGGCTTTTAAAATTGTCGAGATCTAAAATAGCAACATGGAAGTCAATGCCCTGGGTTCGGTATTCATTTAGGCGGCTTTCGATTTGTCGCATGAACTCTCTGCGGTTTGGAATACCTGTTAGATCATCCGTCGTGGCGAGGTGCTCCATTTTCATAATCTGTATATGAAGGGCAATGTTCAAAGCAATCCAATTAGCGATGCACTGAAGCTGTGCCGCTTGTTCGTTTGTGTAAATGTGCGTTTGATGATGCGCAACATTAAGCGTTCCTAGGCAGACTTTACCGTGCATTAAAGGCGCGTCCATACACGTACCCATACCATTGGATGCGAGCATCACACAATCGATCTCATCAGATTGCGTAACATCGTCGCAGATCATCAGTTGTTGCTTTTTGAACACTCGGCCAACAAACGCTTGATGAATGGGCACTAAAAATTCAGCGGGAATCGCTTTACTACCAGAGAAAGAGTAGACCTTTAAATGATCATTGTTTTCATAAAGTGTGATACTCGCACGGTCAGAATTAAATATACGATTTATCCATTCTGCCACCGTATCAAGTACTTGCTGTAGTGTTTCCGATTGAGCTAAAAAGTGAACAAACCCTATCGGCATACATATCGGACTTTCCATGTTTTGCATCGATAAGTCATCAGGGTTAAAAGTTCTTTCAAGTCTCAATAGACATCTCCTTGGCAATGTTGCAAATACCAACAATAAATTACGTGAAGCTATTTTGTAGAAAATGTGCTTCTTGGTAAGAGTATGGTTTAATTATCGCCGTTTGTGTGCATTTGGTTGCTTAATGTGGGCGTTAACTCACCCTAAATAAGTAAATCTTATACCTATTTATAAGTAAGTCATTACTCAATAAGTGGTGTTTTTAAGATGGAAGTACAGAATGAGCCCTTCTGGAATAGAAGGGCTAGAAAAGGATACAAATAGGGTCAGGTGAGTGGTGACTTAATTGTCTTTGTACTTTTGTAAAATCAACTGACTTATCTGCGCAACGAGTTGGTCCCTAGCTTGAAGTGAGAGCTCGGTTTCTGTGACATAAATACTAATGTAAACAGGTCGATGATTTTCCTTCCATATAATCGCGTTAATGCCACGTGAACCATGACCTCCCGCACCAGAACGGTCTGCAATAGACCAACCTGTTGGTAATACAGAACGCATTAACGAGTCTGAAACTTTGTTGTCCTGCATCCAGATTTTTAATTGTACACGAGACTCATAAGACAACGTTTCGCCTTCGACCAAAGTTCGAAGAGTGTTTAGTATGGCGTTAGGTGTGGTTGTGTCGCGGCTGTCGCCTGGTGTGGCTTCGTTCAAGCGAGGTTCTATTCTGTCTAGGCGCGTTGCTTTATCTCCAATTGTTCGCAGAAACATTGTTACGGCCTTAGGGCCGCCAATTTCATTTAATACTAAGTTGGCTGCGGTATTATCACTCATTAACATAGCGGCTTCACACGCGTGCTCTATGCGTGTGTTTTGGCCTGCGAGCTTATCCATCACTGGAGACCATACAACGATACTGCGCTCATCGACTTTTGCGGTCGCATTTTTACTTAGCTTACCGCTGTCCATATCACTTAGCATTTTGGCACAAGCTAGGGTTTTGAATGTGCTCATGAGTGGGAAGCGTTCATCGCCACGGTAATCCCAACGCTCGTCTGCTTGGGTATCCCAAACTGACACCCCAATTCTGCTTGAGGTTTGTTGCTCGAGGAGAGAAATGTCCTCATTCAGTTGGGACGCGTAACTTAGGGTTGAGCAAACCATTAGCCCAGCCAACAAAAATAACTTTTTCATGGATCGTGTTCTTCAATTTTAGTTTTAGTTCGCACGGTAGCGAGGTCACGTAAACTATAACGAGCCAATACTCTAAACACTGTTAAATCTATGTCTATTTTATGTAGGATTCTTTGCAATACGCTTATACGGTCTCAATATAAGCAGAAGAGTGTTGCTATCAAGGCCTGTAGTTTGGCTTATATATTACGTCGGTGATTCGGTCATAAAAATATCTTAGCGTGAGACACTGGCTCAGAATTTCTTGTCATGAGCTAACGAATAGTTTGATCCAGAGAAATAAAAGGAGCTGAATCATCAGCTCCTTTGTCTAGTTGGATAATTACTTACAGTTCAATCTTTTTAACCATGCCCGATTCTGCATGGCCCGGAATGTTGCACGCGAACTCAACCTTGTTGTCATCGTGGAAGTGCCACAGTAATTGCTTCGCTTTACCTGGTTCTACCGTAACTGCGTTGTCTGAGTCATGCATGTGATCGCCACTCATTGTCTTCATCATTTCGCGATGTTCTAGCTGCTCTTTAGCCGAACCAATCGTAAACTCGTGGTTGATCTTACCTGTGTTCATGACTACAAACTGCACCACATCGTTTGGCTCAATCTTAACGTCTTTCTTGAACTTGATGGTCATGTCATCACCCAAGATAACGTGTACCACCTTGTCTGGCTTTGCCCCTTTCGCTGGCATACCTACTGCCGACATGCCCGGCATATCCATCATGTTTGAATGGTCCATTTTACTGTGGTCCATATTTTCATGCTTCATGTTGCTATGATCCATGTTCGCGTGGTCCATGTTTGAATGATCCATTTGGGCAAACGCAGTCGTTGTTGTTAGGGCTAGAGTAAGAGTGATTAGTGTCTTTTTCATTTTTATATCCTTGTTTTAATTCATTAATAACTTGGTTGCTTCCCCTCAAACGGCATGTTTGAGAGGAAGGTAGGGATTAAGCGTTGTTGTTTACATCACTAGCTTGAGTGCTAGCTTGGTGATTAGTCGCATTGCTTGGGCGCAACTCACGTTGTTTCCACAGCTTGAAGATGGCTGGAAGCACTAACAGCGTCAGCAGCAGTGCTGATGCCATACCGCCAATCATTGGTGCAGCGATACGTTGCATCACTTCTGATCCTGTCCCTTCGCCGTACATGATCGGAATCAGACCAATAATTACTGTTAGTACCGTCATCATTACTGGGCGAACACGCAGGCCTGCACCTTCACGAATGGCATCGGTTAGGTCTTTCGCCTCAAGCTTCTGTTGGCTCTCTTCCGCATCCAGCTTTTTGTAGTGCCATGCTTGGTTGAGGTAGACGAGCATGATGACCCCAATTTCAACCGCGACGCCTGCTAGGGCAATAAAGCCGACCCCAACGGCAATCGAGAAGTTGTAGTTGAGGATATGCATGAGCCACAAACCACCAACCATAGCGAGTGGTAGGGTAAGCATGATGATCATCACTTCACCGACACGACGGAAGCTGAAGTAAAGCAGCAGCATAATGATGGCGATGGTGATTGGTACCACGACACTCAAGCGATCTTTCGCACGCTCCATGTATTCGTATTGACCAGACCAAGCCAGCGAGTAACCCGCAGGAAGTTCTAGTTGATCGGCCACGACTTGCTGTGCTTCCACGACGTAAGAGCCAAGGTCACGCCCATCAATGTCGACAAATACCCAGCCATTTGGACGCGCGTTTTCCGTCTTGATCATCGGAGGACCGTCTTCATAACGAATGTCCGCTACATCAGCCAGCGCAATACGAGCACCATTTGGTGTCACTAACGGTAGGTTTTGCAGTTTAACCACTGAGTCTCGGTAGTCTTGTGGGTAACGAACGTTGATTGGGTAACGCTCCAAGCCTTCGATGGTTTCACCCACATTCATGCCGCCCACCGCAGTGGAGATCACCTGCTGAACGTCTTTGATGCTCAAGCCGTAACGCGCTGCTGCACGACGTTTAATGTCGATCGTGACATAACGACCACCTGCTACACGTTCTGCGTAAACCGATGCCGTGCCTTGTACGCCATTAAGAATTGGCTCTAGCTGAGAACCGATCTTCTCAATCACTTTCAGATCAGGTCCGGCGATCTTAATGCCGATAGGGGTTTTGATGCCCGTTGCCAACATGTCGATACGCGTTTTGATCGGCATTACCCAAGCGTTAGTAAGACCAGGGAACTGAACCAGCTTGTCGAACTCTTTGCGCAGTGACTCGGTTGTTACCCCTTCACGCCATTGGTCGCGTGGCTTCAACTGAATCACGGTTTCAATCATGGTGAGTGGCGCTGGATCGGTTGCAGTCTCAGCACGGCCAATCTTGCCCCATACGGTTTTCACTTCTGGAACGGTTTTGATCAGCTTGTTGGTTTGTTGTAGAAGCTCGCGAGCCTTACCAATCGAGATACCCGGATAGGTCGTTGGCATGTACATCAAGTCGCCCTCATCCAGCGGCGGGATGAACTCGCTACCCAGTTTACTGGTTGGGTAGTAAGCCGATGCCATTAGACCTAATGCGATAACAATCATGGTCTTAGGGTATTTTAAGCTGGTGTTCAACAGCGGGCGGTACAGCGCGACCAAGCCGCGGTTAACCGGGTTTTTGTGTTCCGGTAACACCTTACCGCGAATGAAGTAGCCCATAAGAACAGGGACGAGTGTGATCGCCAAACCTGCTGCCGCTGCCATGGCGTAAGTCTTAGTGAACGCAAGCGGCGAGAACATCTTGCCTTCCTGACCTTCTAAGGCGAACACCGGTACGAAGCTAAGAGTAATGATCAGCAATGAGAAGAACAGCGGTGCGCCAACCTCTTCTGCGGCTTTGCCAATTACTTGCCAGCGGTTTTTGTCGGTAAGTGGCGTTCGTTCAATGTGCTTGTGAACGTTTTCAATCATCACGATTGCACCATCTACCATGGCACCGATGGCAATCGCGATACCACCAAGGGACATTATGTTGGCATTGATGCCTTGCCAATGCATTACGATAAACGCAGTGAGAATGCCAACCGGTAGGCTCAGAGCGATAACCAATGAAGAACGAATGTGGAACAGGAACAACGCACACACAATCGCAACGACGATGAACTCTTCTGCAAGCTTCTTCCAGAGGTTTTCTACCGCTGAATCGATAAGGGTAGAGCGATCGTAAGTAGCAACAATTTCCACGCCTTCTGGCAGGCTGCGTTGTAGGTCTGCGAGTTTGTCTTTGACTTTCGCAATCACTTCACTGGCGTTTTCACCAAAGCGCATCACGATAACACCACCTACCGCTTCACCTTCGCCATTCAGCTCTGAGATACCACGGCGCATTTGTGGGCCAAGGTTAATGTCTGCGATATCACCTAATAGCAACGGCGTGCCTTTCTCAGTGACTTTTAGCGGCAGTGACTTGATGTCTTCAATGCTGGTTAGGTAACCCGTGGTACGAACCATGTGCTCGGCTTCAGCCACTTCGATAACGGACGCGCCGGTTTCTTGGTTGCCGTTTTGGATTGCCATGTTCACTTGTTGCAAAGTGATGTTGTACGCACGCAGCTTGGCAGGATCAATCTGCACTTGATACTGCTTCACCATACCGCCCACGGTAGCGACTTCAGAAACGCCATCAACGGTTTGCAATTCGTACTTCAGGAACCAGTCTTGCAGGCTGCGGAGATCCGCCAAATCATGCTTGCCGGTTTTGTCCTGTAATACGTAGCTGTAAACCCAGCCCACGCCAGTCGCATCAGGACCTAAGGTTGGTTTTGCGTTCGGTGGCAGCTTTGGTGCTACTTGGCTTAAGTACTCCAACACGCGTGAACGTGCCCAGTACATGTCGGTATCATCGTTGAAAATGATATAAACGTAAGAGTCACCAAAGAAGGAGTAGCCACGAACCGTCTCAGCACCAGGCACGGCAAGCATGGCGGTGGTGAGTGGGTAAGTCACTTGATCCTCAACGACTTGAGGAGCTTGACCCGGATAGCTTGTCTTGATGATCACTTGCACATCAGAAAGATCCGGAATCGCATCAACAGGCGTATTCTTTACACTGTAAAGTCCGCCTAATACAAGGGCTAAGGTCGCGACCAACACTAGGAATCGGTTGCTCAGTGACCAACGAATAATAGCATTGATCATAATTAACCCTCGACGGCTGTTGTTGCAGGAACTAGCTGTTTAAGAACGTAGTCAGATCCTTGTTTTTCAACTAGAAACCGAACTCTCTGTCCTTCTTCAAAACCCGATAGATCAACGTCTTCACCCACAGAGAAGTTCATCTCGCCAGCATCCCAGTTCCATTCTGCAACTAGTAGGTGGTTTAAGGTGATCATGCCAAAATCAGCCATCAGCATGCTAATGTCACCAGTTAGCCAAACTTCTGCGGCAATGACGCTGTTGTCTGCCTTATACTCGATGATTTGGTACTGACCGGACTCCGTCTTTTGCATTTCAAATTCGATAGCCTGACCTTTTTTCAAGTCACCCATTTCAACGCCATCTGCGAAAGTGAAGTTCATTACCATGCCCGGCCAATCCCATTCTGGTACAGGTTGGTGGTTGATGGTCAGCATGCGGTGATCTTTCATTACGTCTGTGATTTCACCTTTGGCCCATGCTGTTTCTGCCGCTGCTTCTACACCATTGATGCGAGACAGATCCGCCGACTGGCTTGATTCAGAATCGAGCATGAAGTGAGATGAAGTAACGATCTTATCGCCTTGTTTAAGTCCTTGTAATACTTCGATTTGTTCGCCAGCTTCACGGCCAACTTCAATTCGAGCGGAGCGATATTTGCCTTCGCCCTCAGCTAGAACAACGCGAGTCATACCACCAGAGCGGATAACAGATGATTTAGGAATCGTTAACACTGCGTCGTCAGTAACAGGCTGCAAGGCAATATTGGCGAACATGTTTGGCTTCAATGCGCCATCTGGATTAGGGAATTTAAGACGCACACGCAACGTACGTGTTTTCGGATCAAGGATTGGGTACACGTAATCGACAACACCTTGCCATTCATTGCCCGGAATCGCGTCAAGGGTCATCGTGGCTTGAGAACCCGCTTTCATCCAGTGCGCTTGACGCTCAAAGACTTCTGCATCAACCCAAACATTGTCCAAAGGACCTGCACTGATCACCGCTTGAGCAGGGGACAAATAGCCACCTTCACGCACGTTTAAGCTCGCGATAACGCCATCAGCAGGCGCTTTGATTTCAATGGTTTGCGATGCTTTACCACTACGAGTAATGGATTTGATTTGAGCACGGTCAACACCAAGCGTTACCAAGCGTTCGGTCGCGCCTTTTACAAGACCTTTGCGGCCAGTGCGGTACGCATTCAGCAATTCTTCTTGTGCTTTAACCAGTTCAGGAGAGTAGAGCGTGAAAAGCACATCGCCTTTCTTCACTTTCTCACCCACGGCATTGATGTAGAGTTTTTCTACCCAACCCGCCACACGAACGTTGGTTTGCCATAACAGACTTTCATCAAAGGCAATATAGCCAACCGTTTCGATGCGTGGTGATAACTGCTGTAGTGTCGCGTTTGCGGTTTTAACCCCGAGGTTATTTTCTACTGAAGGGTCAATAGTCACTGTACCCGGTGCATCTTGTTCACCGGATAGGTCTTCTGCGTAAACCGGAATCAAATCCATGCCCATTGGGGACTTACCCGGCTTGTCGCGTTTGTAGTTCGGATCCATTGGGGCAACCCAGTAAAGCGGATCATTAGAGTTTGCAGCAGATTCGCCACCCATCGCACTCATGTCGTGAGCCGAGCCCGTAAGAAAATGATTAGTACCAGACCCTAAAGCACCACCAACAATCAGCGCGATGGTTGCAATTTTAAATGTTTTCATTGTTTTACCTTATTTTCCCCTTCACATTTGACGCTACAGCGTTGTTGCCTGCTCTCGTTCACCCAAATCACATAGCAGATCCCTTAGTTTGTTAGGGAAAGTGCTCATGGGATTCTCTCGTTTGCCGCCTAGCTGTAGCCCCAACTGTCTTGGGGAATCACAAATTAATATGTCGAAATAGAGCGAGCTTCTGGAGAAGCCACTTGATAATCGAAACCACCGAGTAGGGTGGCTAAATTGCTGTTTGCGATGTTGAGATCGGTGAGCAGACGTTGTTGCTCCAATCGCAGAGCCAATTCGTCTGTCGTGGCTGAAATCACATCGTTAAACTGCGCTGTGTTGTTTTGGTAGCCCCGCTCAACGGCTTGAATGCGCGCTTTCGCTTGAGGCAATAAGGTGGATTGATAACGTTCTAAGCGTTGGGTTAAGTTGCCGCGATCAACCAGCAAAGTGTTCACCTTGGCATTCATCTGCGTTAGTAAGGTGTCCTTTTGTGATTGTGCCGCGCCAACTTGGTATTGAGCGGCCGCGAGATTGCGATCTTGGCGGTCACCTGTGAACAGTGGAATGTCCATGGTGAGGTGAGCGCTAACCAAATCAGAGGCGGGCTCACCCATCATGTTGTCGGCTTGGCGGTAGGCGTACATTACTTCGACGCCAAACTGTGGGTTGTAGGCTTGCTCAGCAATTTCCACCTGAGTTTTATTGGCAGAGATGCTGACGTCGGCCATCTTAACCATCGGGTGTTGGCTGAGTTGCTGATAATGCTTGGTGGAACCCTGACTGGCAGCAAGTTTGCTGTTCAGTGTGTCCCAATTAAGTTGATTGCTCGCGTGCAGAGCCTCTTCGTTTGCCAACCAGTCTGACCCCAACCATTCGGAGAGTTGAGAGATAAGACGACGTTGCATTTGTGCGTTGGCTTGCAGTTTCTCATCCAACTTGCTGACTTGAAGTTGAGCATTGAGCAGATCTTGCGCTTCACTCTTACCAATCGAATAGTTGGTTTGAATAAAGCTTTCCATTTCCTTCATCAACTTGCGGTTCTCAAGCATGATTTGCTCCGCGCGTTGCTGGTAACCAAGTTCTAACCAAAGTTGAGTCATGCTGTTGGCTACCTCAAGCTCACGAGCATGAACTTGAAGACCAAGGCCGTCGGCTTGTTGATTGGCTTTCTTCTGCTGTAAATCAAGCGTCGAGCCACGCTCAAACTGTTGCATTAAACCAACGGAGATATTGGTCATTGGGTCTTCATCGAATTTGAAGCTGTCGACAGGCAAGCCACCAAAACCCACTTTCAGTTTTGGGTCCATCAAGGTCGCGCTCGCGACGCCCGTTTCACGCATGGCAGCAGATTGCGCAGAGTATTGCTTACGATTGCCATCATTACTCAAAGCGACGTTGATGAGTTGGGCAAGCTTGGTCGTTGAAGCTCGCTCACTTGATGCGGAATTTTGCGCTGCGTGCGTCTCTTTACCTGCGGCGTTAACCAAGGTTGGCGCAGCGACCAGAGCCACCATAAAAATAGGTGCAGCTAAGCGGTATGGTTTGATATCCATAATCTAAATCCAGTGTTCGCCGGATCGATGGAGGTGCGGATTTTATTGCGGGAACAGTAAAGCCTTGTTACCTCATCGTTCAGGCGCATTAAAACAACCTGCGATACACGCGCAGGGTCGAATGCTAGGATGGATTTAGGCTATAGGAGGTCGGTATAGGTCGCGGCTGACGTGTACGACTGGGGAAGCAACTTCAGGAGTAATGGTTGCGCGATAGACAACGGGCATTGGGCTATTGATAGGATTCGGTAGGGGGACGAAAACTATCGTACACGCGGCAGTACAGCAGGTATGAACCATGCCGGAGCCTCCACCACAGTTCATGCTGGTTTCTCTTGCATCGCCATCTTCGGACATAGAAGCGTCTGTCATGGAGACGTCCATCATGCCAGGCATACCGCAGTGTTCGCTGTCACTCATCATAGAAGGATGGTGAGCTATGCCAGTAGACATCATTTGAATATTCATCAACGGCTCACTGTTCGCCACACTAGATACCAATAGTACTAGCGCCGTGAAAAGAGTTAACCAGATTGTATGCAGCGATTTTAAGTGCATACCCTTTCCCATGTGTTTGATGAAAATGATGAAAACCCTTCGATTCTAAAGGTTAACCTAAGGGTAAGGTCAATCATTTATTACTCTTATTATCAAAATCGTCCACCCCTTCAGTTTTCGCACTTTCGAGGGAGTAAAACGTTTGTTAAACACCGAGTGTTGAAAGTTAGCGAAAGAAGCCCTCGCTTTTTATGACACGTGAAAAATGTGGTTTATAAGTTTTACATCACACTAACTTGTCTTACAAATGATTATCCTTATAGAATATATGGTTTTACTTGTGCAGATTTGGATTTGCTTTGCTGCGGGGGTTGCATGATAGAAATTGTCATCGATGGAAAATATAGAATTGTAGAAGAGGGTCTAACCCTTTTAGAAGCAGCAAAAGTGTGTGGGGTCGAGATCCCATCGCTGTGCGGAATGAACAAAAGTAATGAAAAAGTACCGTGTGACTTGTGTGTAGTTGAAGTCGAAAGTGGCGGTACTAAGCGTGCGTGTGAACTCGAAGTTTACCGCGGCCTTAATGTGGTCACGCAATCAGAACAATTAAGCGAGCACCGCAGAGAAGCACTCAACCGCATCATGACGGACCATTACGCCGATTGTGAAGCGCCATGTAAAACCGCGTGTCCTGCGGGCGTGGATATCCAATCGTACCTTTATCACATCGCACAGAACGATCATCAAAAAGCGATTGAAGTGATTAAGCGTACGCTTCCTATGCCACTATCGATTGGCCGTGTATGCCCAGCATTTTGTGAGAGCGAATGTCGCCGTTCGTTAGTCGATGAGCCTATTGCAATTCGTCAGCTAAAACGTCATGCCGCGGATGCGGATTTGTCTGCGCATGAAGCCTACGTGCCAGAAAAGAAACCAAGCAAAGGTTTGAACATTGCCGTCGTCGGCAGTGGTCCTGGTGGTCTAACGGCTGGCTACTACCTATCGAACGAAGGCTATGACGTTACGGTCTTTGAATCCATGCCAAAAGCGGGCGGTTGGTTGCGTTACGGTATTCCTGAATACCGTTTACCAAAAGACATTCTCGATAAAGAAATCGAACTGATGTGTCGCAATGGCATGCAAGTTAACACCAATCAAAAGCTGGGTGTGGATTTCACGCTTTCTCAATTGAGCGAAGAATACGACGCAGTGTGTTTGGCGGTCGGCGCGTCTCAAGCGGTCGAAATGCATTACACAGGCAGCGAACTTGAAGGTTGCTATTTAGGCGTTGATTACCTCAAAGATTACGTTACCGAGCAAAACTATGTAACGGGTCAGAAAGTCGCGGTGATCGGTGGTGGTAACACGGCAATTGACTGTGCTCGTACTGCGCGTCGTGCTGGTGCAGACACCACGTTGATTTACCGTCGTACCCGTGACGAAATGCCGGCAGAAGACTACGAGATTGTCGAAGCGGAACACGAAGGGGTGAAATTCCACTTCTTGACCAACCCTGCAGAAAACCTTGCCGATGAAACCGGACGCGTGAATGCGATTCGTCTAGAGCGCATGGCGTTGGGTGAGCCGGATGCATCTGGTCGTCGAAGCCCTAAACCAACTGGCGAGTTCTTCACCGAAGAGTTCGACACCGTGATTGCGGCAGTATCGCAAAAGCCAGACCTGAGCTTCCTCGAAGGCGAAGATTTATCGATTCCACTTACGCGATGGAATACCTCTGATGCCGATGAAAAGACCATGCACACCGGTACGGGTAACATCTTCAGTATCGGTGATTTCCGCCGTGGTCCAGCAACGGCAGTTGAAGCCGTGGGTGATGGTCGCGTTGCGGCAAAAGCCATTGACCTGTTTTTGAATGGCGATATGGCGGATATGCCAAAGGCAGCGTTCAACTCGCGTAAAGAGAAGAAACTCTCTCAAGTTGATCCGCTTCACTTCGAGAACATCCAGAAAGTCGCTCGATCTATCATGCCTGAGCTGACTCCAGCACAACGCGAGCAAAGCTTCGCTGAAGTGGAGTTAGGCTTTGATAACGAAGAAGCGATGAAAGAAGCGGCGCGCTGTCTAGAATGTGGCTGTCAGGCAAATACCGATTGTGCGCTGCGTGATTACTCCACCGAATATGAAGCTGAGCAAAGCTTTGATTTCTCCTTACAGATTAAATCACATCAAGATTGGTTAGATCTTCGTGCGAAAGACTTGCGTCATAAGTACGAAGTTGACCGCAGCTCTGAGTTTATTGAGTTTGATGCTAACCGCTGTATTAGCTGTGGTCAGTGCATCCAAGCGTGTCGCGACAAAGCCGTGCACGGTGTACTGAACTTTGTGTGCGATAAACAAGGTCGTCCGGCATTACGTCCTGACGATCGTCCACACTTTGGAAGTAACAAGAATGGTTTAACTCTGATGGGCGATTCGAACTGCGTGCAATGTGGCGCGTGTGTTCAAGTGTGTCCAACGGGCGCGATGGTCGATAGTCGTGACCGTTCGCAAGGCCGTACTGAAGATCTGAAAGCGGTCGACACCATTTGTACATACTGTGGTGTGGGCTGTAAGTTGACCATGTACGTGGACGAAGCAACCAATACGATTCGTTACGTGAAGGGCGGTGACTCGCCGGTTAACCAAGGCATGCTGTGTGTGAAAGGGCGTTTTGGTTTTGATTTCATCGGCAGTGAAGAGCGTCTTACCACACCATTGATTCGTAAAGACGGTTGGTTGCAGCCTGCAAGTTGGGAAGAGGCGATTCAACTGATTGCGAGCAAGTTCTCTGGCATCAAGCAAGATTTTGGCAGTAACGCATTGGCGGGTTTCTCTTCAGCGAAAACCACCAACGAAGACAACTACGCGTTCCAAAAATTTGTCCGTCGTGAACTAGGCACTAACAACGTCGACCACTGTGCGCGTTTGTGTCACGCATCGAGTGTAACCGGTCTTGAGGCGTCACTGGGTAGTGGTGCAATGACCAACGACATTCCAAGCATTAAGCACTCTGATGTGATCTTTATTATTGGTTCGGATACCACATCGGCGCACCCGATTATCGCTTCACATATCAAACAAGCAATTCGTCACCACGGCGCTCGTTTGATTGTGGCTGACCCGAAACGTGTCGATATGGCAGAGCATGCAGAGCTGTATATGGCGCACCGTCCGGGTACGGATGTGATGCTCCTAAACGGTGTCATGCAGCAGATCATCAAGAACGGCTGGTACGATCAAGAGTACATCGAAGAACGTGTCGACGGCTTTGATACCTTACTGCAAGAGGTGATGTCGCCAGCTTACAACCTCGATAAAGTGGAATTGGTTACGGGTGTTAAAGCCGAAGACATTCAAGCAATGGCGCGTATGATTGGCACGGCAGATCGTACCGCTGTGTACTACTCGATGGGGATTACTCAGCACACGACAGGTCATGACAACGTGCGTTCTATCGCTAACCTGCAATTGCTGTGTGGCAACATCGGCATTGAAGGTGGCGGTATCAACCCGTTGCGTGGCCAATCAAACGTGCAAGGTGCGTGTGATATGGGCGCTTTGCCAAACAGCTTCCCGGGCTACCAAAAGGTATACAACCCAATTGTGCGTCAGAAGTTTGCGATTGAATGGAACGCACCAAATCTGCCTTCTGAGCAAGGTCTAACCCTGACAGAAATCATTGATGCGGCTTGCCATCGTGACGTTCGTGGTATGTACATAATGGGTGAGAACCCAGTATTGAGCGACCCGAACCAAGCGCATGTGATTGAAGGTTTAGAAGCACTCGACTTCTTGGTGGTTCAAGACATCTTCCTAACGGAAACTGCGCAATACGCGGATGTGGTTCTGCCTTCTTGCTCGTTTGCAGAGAAAGCGGGTCACTTCACCAATACGGAGCGTCGTGTTCAGCGTGTGAACCCAGTCGTAACGGCACCGGGTGAAGCGAAAGAAGATTGGTGGATTATCCAAGAGATCGCCAATGCAATGGGTAGTGATTGGGATTACCACTGCGTGTCTGATATCACCAATGAAATCGCACGAGTGACACCTCAATACGCGGGTCTTCGTTGGGATGCCATTACGCCAAACGGTGTGCAATGGCCGAGCAACAAGAACAACCCTGCGGGTACTCGCATCATGCACCAAACCCAGTTTACTCGTGGTAAAGGGCAAATGGTGGGTGTACCGTTCCGTTATGCGGCTGAGCTACCAGATGAAGAGTACCCACTTGTGTTGACGACGGGTCGTGTACTTGAGCAGTTCCACACCGGCACCATGACGCGCAAAACTAAAGGGTTGGATAACCTTGCTGGCCCTCGCGCGATGGTGAGCGTGGAAGACGCAGAAACGCTTGGCATCAGTAATGGTCAGCGTCTGACGGTGTCTACACGTCGCGGCAGCATTGAGATTGATGCTTTTGTGACTAAGCGTATTCAAAAAGGAGTGGTGTTCATTCCATTCCACTTTGTTGAATCGCCAGTCAACCGTTTAACGACAACGGCGACGGATCCGCATGCGAAGATCCCTGAGTTCAAGGTCGCTGCGGTTAAAGTGGAAGTGAGCGAAAAAACAACGCAGACAGAGTCTCTCGAAGATAGTTACCAACACGTTTAAATTCGGTGAGTCACATTGTTGTGGTCACTGACAATTTGAGCCTAGTTGATGGGCGGATAATCTAATCTTGATTTCCGCTCTCACTACATTCACTCGGATTGTCTTTTTCTTCCAACTCCTTTTACTTTTCTGTTATCACCGCGCTCCGGTTAGTTTTCCTTTCTTACTTCTTACTTCTTACTTCTTACTTCTTACTTCTTACTGTCTCTGTGGCGTATTTTTGTTCAAGCCCATGATGAGAGTGCAATAAAGTTTGTTGTTGAGCTTGTCATAGAATTGACTGTCTCTGACTGTCCCCTGTTATTTGGGCAAGTTCTATAACCTAAACTTTGCTCGCTTCCTATACTGAATTAACGAAGCAAGATTTTTATAACAACAAGAGGAAGCTTGTATGACAAGAACAACCTCATTTGCACTCGTTTTATTACTTATGTGCGCATACTTTGGTTACAACCGTTATTATGTATACCCCCAGCAGTTGGAAACACAGGCGAAGTCCATGCTAATACAAATGGCAAATCGCGAAGAGTGGGTCGATGTGTTTGAGATGATGAATCGCGTAGACGCGCACAAGGGCCATTTGGAACTTGTTGCTGACGTGACATCCTCTGATGGTCAGCGTGCGTACAGTGAAGGTATTATCACGTACACGGATCGCGAAGGCGTTGTCTGTAAACAGGTAGTGTTCAACTTTAAAATAAACTCTTTGAAAAACTACAATATTTCCGATTTACGAGATTGTTCCTACGGTGAGTACTATTAATATTGTCTGAGAGTTGAGCTCGATAGCGCAGTGTATGAATACAGAAACAAAAAATAGCCCTTCGTTGGGGCTATTTTTGTTTTTAAGGAATAAACGCAATATCGTGGAATTAGTCGAGTGATTTTTTGAAGCGAAATGAAGCGACAATAAGGCCGATAACGGTGAATCCAAGTAACCAAACTGTATCTCGCCATAGCTCCATTAGGTCTGCACCACGCAGCACCACACCACGAATAATTCGCATAAAGTGGGTGGCAGGCAGCGCTTCGGATATCCATTGTGCCGCGATGGGCATTCCTTCATAAGGGAACATAAATCCGGACAGAAGAATCGATGGCAAAAGAATAAACACCGTCATCTGCATTGCTTGAAGCTGCGTCGTCGCAATGGTGGATATCACCAAACCTAAGGTTAAACTCGCGGCGATAAACAACAGCGTGCCAAACAGTATCTGACTAATGGCGCCGTTTATCGGTACACCAAATATCCAATGACCCAAGCCTAAAATGATAAACACCTGTATCAGACCAACAAAGATGTAGGGAATGATCTTCGCTACCATGAGTTCGATGGAGTGGATTGGCGTAGTAATCAGTAACTCTAAATTGCCACGTTCCCGTTCTCGAACAATGGCTGCGCTGGTGAACAAGATCATCGTCATGGTTAGAATCACGCCCAATAAACCGGGGACAATGTTCACCGCCGAGCGCCGACTCGGGTTGTAATACAGCGCAACTTCAAAGGTTTTGGTTGGGGCAGGGCGTATCTCAAAATCAAAATCCGTTAACGGCATGGTTTGCAGTGAGAGAATCGCTGAGCTGATCATGGTGTCTGAACCATCCACAATCCACTGGCCAAGCTCTCTACCTTGCACCATGCGTTGGGTTAGGTCGCTAGGTAGAATTAAAGCCGCTCGCACCAAACCGTCTTGAATGGCTTGCTCGGCTTCAGAAGCGGTAGCGAAGGTTTCGACCACATCGACCACTTGTGTGACTTTGACGGACTCAGTGATCACGCGCCCGGCAGTGCTGCCACTTTGATCGACGACGCCAACGGGAATGTTGCGAATATCCGTATTAATGGCAAAGCCAAATAGCAGAAGTTGAATCAGGGGGATCATTACGACCATGCCAAAGGTAATGCGGTCACGTGAAAGCTGATGGATCTCTTTGATCATCACCGCTTTCATGCGGGCAATAGATTTCATCATTGGCGACCTTCTCCCGTAACGCTGACAAACACATCTTCCAAGCTAGGACGAGCAATGTTCATCTCGCAGCCATCAAGCTCAGGAAAGGTTTGGGTTAACCATTCGATCGGTTGTTCGATGTGCTGGTGGATCAAAATGCGTAAGCGAATGCCGAGCTGTGCGGCAGAACGGACTTCTTCGCGTCGAATGACTTTCTCTTTTAGCTCGCGTAAGTTATCCGCTTTGACTTCAACGATGTTAACGCCCATTTGGGCCATGAGTTCTTCTGGCTCACCATCGGCGCGGATTTCCCCAGCTTCCATAATCGCCAGACGATGACAGCGCTCTGCTTCGTCCATGTAGTGCGTTGTGACCAAAATCGTCGTGCCTTGGTCAGAGAGATCAAACAACTGCTCCCAGAAATCGCGTCGGTTCTCTGGGTCAACCGCAGATGTGGGCTCATCGAGAAACAACAGTTCTGGTTTGTGCATAGTGGCTGCGGCGAGAGACAAGCGTTGTTTCTGGCCGCCACTCATTCCGCCGACGCGCTGTTTACGCAGCTGGTCGAGACCGTAGGTGGATAGTTGTTCTTCGATGCGAGCTTTCAGAGCCTTGGTTTCCATACCAAAGATTTGTCCAATAAACTCAAGATTCTCTTGAACTGTCAGGTCATCATAGAGGGAGAACTTTTGTGTCATGTAGCCAATCTTGAGGCGCAGAAGCTCAGATTGTTTTGGGATCTCTAGCCCAAGCACATCCACGTTGCCCTCACTTGGGCTAAGCAAGCCAGTCAGCACACGAATGGTTGTTGATTTACCGCAGCCGTTGGGACCAAGAAAACCATAAATACTGCCTTTGGGTACATTGAGCGTGATGTTGTTGATGGCGGTGAAGTCACCAAACTTCTTCACTACATTTTCAGCTTGAATCGCGTATTCGGTCATTGGCTTACTCCACCAAATCCACTTGCGCTGGAATGCCCGAAGGCAAGGATTGTGCTGAGTCTTGTAGGTCGACTTCTGCAAGGTACATCAAACGCGAGCGTTCTTCCTCGGTAAGCGCGAAATAAGGCGTAAATGAAGGCTCAGTCGCAACCCAACGAACGGTGCCGCTATATGGTTGCTCAACGCCATCTACATGCACGTTAACCGTTTTACCCGGCACAAAATCGACTCGGTAGTTGGCAGGAACGTAAACGCGAGCGTATGGGACGCGGCTGGCTTGTATTACAGCAACTACACCATTCACAGGAACGCGTTCGCCAAGGTTAAACGGTAGGTTATCTAACAAGCCATCTCGCGTGGCGGTGATGGTGAGTTCTGCCAGTTTCTGTTCTTGTAGTGCCACATCGGCTTTTGCTGCCATGAGTGCGGCTTTTGCTTGTTCAATATCTTCAGGACGAGAGCCAGCGGTCAGTTTGCTGAACTCTTCTTGTGAGGAGTCTAGCTCTGCACGGGCAGAATCTCTGGCTGCTAAAGCGGTGTCTTTTTCTGATTGGCTGATGAGTTTTTTACGAACTAACTCCGCCTTACGTTGGTAGTTCTTTTGCGCTTCAACCAATTGAGCTTCCGCTCTGGCAACGCGTGCTTGCGCTGCGGCAATGTCTTCTGGTCGCTCACCATTGGTCAATTTCAAAAGATAGGCGTCAGCCTTGGCTTGTTCGGCTACGGCGTGAGCTAAAACGGCTTCTTGGTTCTTTGTATCGAGCTGAACCAGCACTTCTCCTTCGGTGACTTGGCTGCCTTCCTTGATGGGTAGGGCACGAATTATCTCGCTAGAGGTTGCAGTAAAGGTTACGCGGTCACGTTCCAGTGTGCCAAGGGCTTGCTGTCCGTCATCTTTGGAACAGGCAGCTAAAAGAGTCAGGGCTAGGGTGCCAAGAATGATTCGCTTCATCATGCGACGCTTCCTCTAAGAAGGTGAGCTCGAATTCGTATCAAGCTATAGAAGAGTGTGGGACTGCATTCAGTGTAACGTGAGTCAGTTTTGTCCGGCTAGGAAGTTAATTCCTTCAATATTCATCAATTGATTAATTATTGAAACTGGCTTTATCCTGCTGAAGCCGTGCTTTACTTGGCTCTTTTAAGTTGATTACATGAATATCATTTAAACAAAAATCTGGCCTTTCATGTAGAGCACGCCGTCGCCAGATACTCTTACTTGTTCGCCAGTAACTTCACAGTGCAAAATACCTCCGCGCTGAGAAGCTTGGTAAGCGACCAGTGATGCTTTGCCTAACGCTTCTGCCCAGAACGGTGCTAACCCAGCGTGAATCGAGCCAGTTACGGGGTCTTCGTCACCACCATTTGCAGGCCAAAAGTAACGCGATACAAAGTCTTGTTGATCACCTTTCGCGGTAACGACCACATCGTAAGGAGCGAGTGTCTTGAGGTGCTCTGAACGGTATTGAACCTCAAGTACCTCCTGCTGGTTGCCGACCACCACGAAATACGCTTGAGGGCTAAGCAGTACGCGTTCCACATCGCAACTTAGGCCATCAATCAATGCCGAGGGAATATCAGAAACGGCTTTTGGAGGACGAGCAGGGAACGTCATCTCGATCTTACCTTGCGCATTCTTCTCTACGGTGAGGGTTCCTACTTCCAGAGTATGAAATTCAATCGTGCCATTAATGCCAAACTCATCAAACAGCACTAACGAAGAGGCCAGTGTTGCGTGTCCACAGAAATCGATTTCAGTAATCGGAGAGAACCAACGAATCTCATATCGGTTTGCGCCAATGGATTTTAGAAAAGCCGTTTCCGACAAGTTGTTTTCTGTCGCGATATTTTGCATCAATTCTGGGGCTAGCCATTCCTCTAACGGTACGACCGCTGCTGAGTTGCCTTTGAATTGCGTATCGGTGAAGGCGTCCACCACGTAGATATCCAATTCCATTTTCCTTCCTTGTTCCGTGAGCGATTAATTCGCATAAACCAAGTGCAATTAAGAGAGTAAGAAATTTGTGTTAGAATCTTAAAGTGTCAAAATTATAGATTATTTTGTGTTTTTTGATACTTACTGACAAGGATTCGGACTGCTGGGTACTTACACTAGTGTTGAATTCATTGAAAGGAAGAAAAACATGAAAGCGATCTACAAATCAGTTTTGGCATTGAGTGTTTTTGCGGTCGGTTCTGCCCATGCATTTGAACTCGTGAGTAGAGATATTCAAGAAGGCCACCCGATGGCGAAGACATTTGAATACTCTGGTTGGGGATGTGATGGCGGGAATCAATCACCACAATTGATGTGGAAAGAAGCTCCAAAGGGCACAAAAAGTTTTGCGATCACCGTGTATGACCCCGATGCACCAACAGGCAGTGGTTTTTGGCATTGGATAGCGTTTAATATTCCATCCACCGTTAGCGAGCTGCCTCGAGGCATTGATATGAACAAGTTAGGCGGCAAAGAATCTCGTATTGACTACGGTACAACGGGGTTCGGCGGCGCGTGTCCTCCAAAGAATGATGGGATGCATCGTTACCAGTTTACGGTGTGGTCATTGCCAACTGAAGAACTGAATTTGGATGAAAACACGCCACCAGCCATTGTAGGGTTTACTTTGAATAGTGTTGCTTTGGGTAAAGCGACATTAACCACGACTTACACGCGATAATTGAATATAAGGGGAGAGAATGGGTCACCAATATCAGGTTACGCTGTTTCGTGCGGAGCAGCAGCAGAAGCTTCGTAATGTCAGGATTCACTCCCCAAGCCTTATTCAGATTGTTAAGGGGAGTAAACATCTTTTCTGGAAAGATGAAGTACTCGACATCCATGATCCAAATATCATGCTTTGTGAAGCAAATGCATCCCTAAATTTTGAAAACCTTCCTCTACAAGGGCGATTTCTTTCTCGAATGTTCAGTTTTCACTGTGTGCCTAGCGATGAAATGTTGGAGCTAAGCATGAGCAACGCATTAGGAAACTATGTACCCGTTGTTGAGACAGATAAAGCATTGAAAGCGACGTTAAATGCTTTGTTTTCGTTTGAGCGGGAAAGCTTAAGTGAAGCGACACAACGCTATTGGATTATGGGCCTATATCAGCAGCTAGCTGAGAGAGGGTTATTGCATCGGTTGTTCTCGAGTTCACATATCTCTTTTAGTCAGAAACTTAGTCGTTACTTATCGCGCTCTCCAGGGGATGAGCATCCATTAGACATGGTCGCGGGGCACTTTGCTATGAGCCGAGCAACATTGATACGCAAACTGAAACAAGAAGGTACCCAGTATCGTGAAGTATTGGCAGAAGTGCGCTTAAATCACGCACTTTACTTGATGCAAAATGGCTCGTATAACGTTGCGCTGCTAGCACAGTTGTGTGGTTATCAGTCAGAGGGGCGTTTTAGCCAACGCTTTAAAAGTAAGTTCGGCCTAACGCCCAGCGAGTATATTAAAACGGTAGTGAGTTAATGTTTTACCGCTTTTGTATTTTTTGTGCTTTTTAGGTTAGCCATAATATTTGGCCTTCATTCGCAATGCTACATTCACCAAAGCAATCAACACAGGCACTTCGATCAGCGGGCCAATGACACCAGCAAAAGCTTGGTCTGAGTTTAGGCCAAACACCGCGATAGAAACCGCAATTGCCAATTCAAAGTTGTTGCCTGTTGCCGTGAAAGCAATCGATGCATTTTTGTCGTAGTCGATGCCCATTTTCTTACCAACGAAGAAGCTGACAAAGAACATCAACACAAAGTA
Source organism: Vibrio sp. YT-18 (assembly GCF_033337345.1). Lineage (NCBI taxonomy): Bacteria > Pseudomonadati > Pseudomonadota > Gammaproteobacteria > Vibrionales > Vibrionaceae > Vibrio > Vibrio sp. YT-18. Next base: position 129,481 of record NZ_JAWOQO010000009.1, read on the forward strand.
GATAGCCAGTGGAATTGCTACACGGAATACATCCATTGGCAGTTCAAGAATCATTTCACCTTTTAAGCTGAACATCAGTACGATGGTCGCAAGTAGGGCGATAAGCGTAATTGGTGAAATGCGTGGGATGAACACGTCGTTGTACCATTGTTCACCTTTCGCAGCAACCAGCCATTTGCGGCTTAGGAAGCCCGCTAGGAATGGGATACCAAGGTAAATCAGAACGCTTTCCGCGATGTCCATCATCGAGATATCAACCACGAAACCTTCGTAACCAAAGACTGGTGGCAACACAGTGATGAATAACCATGCCATCACACTGTAAGTCACGATTTGGAAAGCGCTGTTTAATGCAACTAGAGCTGCACCGTATTCTTTGTTACCGCCACCGATATCGTTCCATACCAATACCATGGCAATACAACGAGCAAGACCGATCAGAATGATACCAACCATGTAACCCGGATGATCACCTAGGAAAGTCAATGCAAGGATGAACATTAAAATAGGGCCGACAATCCAGTTCATGACTAAAGACAGCGTGATCGCTTTTTTATCTTTCGTCACTGTACCTAGCAGGTTGTAGTTCACCTTTGCTAGCGGCGGGTACATCATCAAAATCAAACCAATCGCGAGCGGTACGTTCGTGCTGCCGACTGACATTGACTCATTCCACTCAGCAACTTGAGGGAACGCTGCGCCAATACCTACACCGATTGCCATTGCGACAAAAATCCACACCGTTAGGTAACGGTCCAAGAAGCTCATTTTGTCGCTGGCACTATTTAAAACTTGAGTAGTCATAGTGTTCTCTTATTCGTTTATCGTCGAAAGGCGATAGTTGAAGGTATAGTTTATCTCTGCACGCCTGACCAGCGTGCAAAGGGAATTAATCAAATAACTTGGAAAAGCCTAGATTGAACTGATCAAACGCGTCGCGCTGAATGCGGTAACACACCTTAGGTGGGTTTGGCTCGGCGCTGATAAAGCCTGCTTGCTTGAGAATACGCAAGTGCTCGGAAACAGTAGATTGCGCAAGACCCAGTTCAGAAACCAAATCACTGTTCAAACAACCACCCATGGTATCGAGCGTGTGCAGGATATGCAGAATGCGCAAACGTGCTGGATGCGACAAAGCTTTTGCTTGCGCTGCGAGAGTTTGTTCTTTCTCGAGCTGTTGTTGCGTTGTCTGAAAAACAACTTCGCACGTGTCCTTGCACTTATCACTCATTCGCTGGCCTTAATAGTTAATCGTCGAATTGCGATAAAGTGTACGCCTGCTCTGTGGAAGATGCAACAACTCGATGAAAAAATTAATCGTAAAATAACGATGAATAAAAAATTGAAAAAATATATGTTTTAAAAACAGTGATATAATAAAAAATTAAGTAGGTTACTAAAAGTTAACTAATTGCACTATATTTCTAGGTTACCATAATAAACCACATCCGACGCACAATGGTTACTGCGTCATCTTGTGAACTTATTTAAAGGTAATCCCATGAGCAACGTACTGATCATCAATGCACACGAACCATCACCATATTCAGAAGGTCGTCTAAATGCTTCTCTTGTCGACAAAGCACAGACGCTTCTGCAAGCAAAAGGCCATGAGGTTCGCGTTGTGACAATGCAAGATGAGATCAACGTAGATGAGCAACTCGCACACTTTGAGTGGGCTGATCGCGTGATCATCCAAAGCCCAATCAACTGGATGTCTGTGCCTTGGTCATTCAAAAAATACATGGACGACGTGTTTACTGCGGGTATGGGCGGCGCACTGTGTGCATTTGATGGCCGTAGCGCAGAAGAACCAAAGAAAAACTATGGTACAGGCGGTACTCAAACCAACAGCAAATACATGCTTTCACTGACATTCAACGCGCCAGAAGAATCGTTTGATGATGAGAGCGAATACCTATTCCAAGGTAAAGGCGTGGATGATTTGATGTTCCACATGCACGCTAACTTCCGCTTCTTTGGTATGTCAGCATTACCTACATTCGCTTGCTACGACGTGATGAAGAACGCAGATATCGAAAACGATTTTGTTCGTTTCGAAGCTCACATTAACGAAAACTTCTAATCCTTTTAGAAAGATAGTGCGAACTGAATGATGAATTGAGATGGACTGCTGTACGCGGTCCATTTTTATTTGTTTGCGGCGAGGTGACGTTTTTATTACTCTAAAGCACTAAATGTATCTAGCTTACTTTTCGTTACCTAGATTAGGTGCGTATCTTGGGGTGTATTGTGGAAAGCAGAATCAGTGTAGATAGCAAAGGTCGTAAGTCAGTGGTGAACGTATGTGCGGAGCCATGTGCTATCGAGAAAGGGATGCGTCTAATTGGTGGTAAATGGAAAGGTTCTCTGATTTATCATTTGAAAGACGGCCCAGTTCGTTTCAATGACTTAGCACGCATGCTAGGCGGTGCAAGTAAAAAGATGATCGACCAACGCCTGAAAGAGCTAGAAGCGGAAGGTATGGTGGTGCGTAAAGTGATCAGCGACCGCCCAATTGCAGTCAGCTATGAACTAACAGAGTTCGGCCGTACCGCACTTAAGATTCTTGATGATTTGCGAATTTGGTCTGAAAAGCATCAAATTGAGCTTCGTTAAGACCAAAGTAGTTAATCGCAAACGTTACTCTCTTTTGAAAGCTGATTAACAATACATCGCCGTTTATACCCAAGTAACTTAGATGTGCTTCATTTAAATCGTAATTTGTTTCGTAAAACAACGTACTCTTTCGAGTCAGGCATATCGAAGCTACTTGAGCATAATCGTACTTTTTAAGTTTTTGATTTTTAGTTATTATTTTATCATGCTTAATAAGTTGTAGAATAAATCACTCACTTCAGTTGAATTTAAAAAAGCACTATTTAATTCCAGTTTCTTTTCAAAATCGGAATATTTATCGAATTCCTCTTTCTCAACTAAACCTATTGGTGAGTTGTCGTTAACGTGGCTTTCATATTTTTTGATGGTATATAATTTAGACTTTTCGTCAAAATATTGAATTATCTTAATGTTAACGTCAGGTCTCTCCGTATTATACGTGATCGTAATTTTTTCATAATCTTTATTAATCGGAGTCGTAAGCCCTGTAGGGTAGATGATTTTAAACCTATTAATGTCATTCTTCTTCGTGCTTCTATAATGTTTTGAGTATGAAAAGTTTTCAATTGCACTTTTAGTGACGATAATTGACTCACCTTTCTTTAAACCGTATTCGGTACATTCATAATCGTCGACAACCGTAGAATTTCTTTTCTTTTCAATCAGGTAGGACATAGTTGCAGATGTCCCTCCGTGTTCCAGTTTTTGTTGGTTTACAGAACAATAGAAATGACCTTTGTCCACCGTCATTGCGTTGACTTGTTCCGGATTTGAAATGGTGGGATGTATATCTTTTGCTGGATCGTTGTCGCTTCCTCCTGAACCGCATCCAACTAATCCGATACAAACGGCCATATAAAGCAAAGAGATTTTATTCATACTGTATTTCTCAATTAAGATGTGTGATTGCAAATAACGATTAATTACATTTTTATAAAGTGAAATGTTTTTATTTTAATTGAACGGTGTTTTATTGGTAATTTAATCGTTTGCTTTTATTTTGTCTCTTACGGTATCTATGTTTTCATTTATGGTATGAATTATTAGATTTGCACAATTGTGAGTTGCAATAGGATAATAATCGCTAGCCAACTACTTGTGTAGGTACCGTTATGATTTATATATCCGTTAAGTCTAAGTTTTTAGTCTTAATTTCATGTATTTATCGTGAAAGTGACTTAGAAGTAAATAACTAACGTTGTTTGAGGGGAGTCTGGGCTTCACTGATCTTGTTTTTCATCAAGGCGTTGTATAATGAACAAGGACTCTATTTCCAACTTGTTGATACATATCAGATCTCACGGATCTGATATGCATTCCAAGTTATTCTCACTGAGGCAAGAATCCTAGCTTATTTAAGGATAGAAAGTTTACTTGGGTGTAGAAGATATTAGTAATCCAATGTGCCACGGATAGGGTAGTTATTGTTTGGATCGCGAATCCATGCCAATCCGCGTGATAGCGCGCCAAGCTCAGGGCGAACAAACGGGTTGTTTGAAATATCCACCACGTGTAAGTCGCCGTGTTCATTCACCACAAACAGACCTGGTTCTGCGAAATTATAATCGGTTTCCTGTTCAGATCGAGGAATAGATACATACAAGCCTAGCGTTTTCATTTGTTCTTCGGTCAGGCCGTAAGCGATAGGGAAGCTGATTTCAAGTTTCTCTAGATGCCCCTCTAGCTGTGCTTTTGAATCGCCAGAAACGGCAAGAATATCGACGCCAGCATCAGCGAAAGCCTGTTTGTAACTCTCAAGCTCGTTGAGGTACTTAGTACAAAGAGGGCAGTGTTTACCACGATAAACGAATACTGCTTGCCAAGTCGCATCACCTTGCGGCTGACCCAACGTTACGCTTGAACCATCTAGCAAAGTGGCTTGAAGATGAGGGAAGCTGTCGCCCGCTTTAAGTTTCACTGAAGTTGCCATATTGACTCCCGAATTGGTGGTGTATATCCATGAATGCCCCCTTTCTCAACAAAGCGATTGGGGGATGAGACTTCAATGTAGACTCTGTTTTGCGGTGTTTCAACTAGTTAACTTTTAGTAACCACAAAAACTGCAATGGAGCTTTAAGGTGTAATTTGACTTAGCTTAGGGTGATAAACTACTAGCTTACCTGTTACCTTCAAAACGAGTTAGGTTTAAAGGTAAACCTTCTCATAAAACAATGAGTTTAGAGCCTTAAGGAATGACGATAAGTTAGCGGTTATCATTGAATTAAATGTTGAAGTTGGAGAGGTGCGGAGGAATAGGTATTTAAATCTATTGATTTAGGTAAAGTGTTACACCTTATCTACGTGGAAGTTATACGATTGAAATTACCTTTAATTTTCGATGGAAAGGACAAAAACTAAGACTTTTAGTGATTTTGATGTTCAAAGCACATGCTTGACATGCATAATCACTAAATTATTAGAGTTTTAGTTCTTTCTGCAAGTTCCTAATATACATTTTTTATGTTTATTATTATATTAACTCTATTTTTTAAGTGATCTCTTCATTCTTTTTTATATTTGTGAAAGTAAATAATCACGATGAATGAAATTAATTAGCAACCGATAATAATGAATAAATTTAAAATAGAAATTAAAAATGGAACATTAAATATTGATTTATTTAAGCAGATGATGCCATTTGAGGATCTATTAGACTTCGCTTCAAGAGAGAACCCTAAAAGAGGTTTTTTATTTGTTTCTAAAGTTTTAGGTAAACATATTTCAGTAAAACCAAGTACGATGAGAGATACTTATGATTTACTTGTTTCGCAGATTAATAATGATCTAGGCAGTTTTGTGATTGGTATGGCTGAGACCGCGACGGGCTTTGGTGCTGGTGTTGCGGATAGTCTAGCTAGGGCACAAAGCAGAGAAGTTTACTATCAGCATACCACTCGTTACAAGTGCGACCTGCCAATCTGGTTTACGTTAGATGAAAATCATAGTCACGCTATTGATCATATTTTGTATCAACCAAAGATAGAACTATTAGAACCTATTTCTAATTGTCAGCGTCTTATACTCGTTGATGATGAGATTTCAACTGGTCGTACGCTAAAGTTACTCGGTGATAAGATTTTACCAAAGATGCGATTTGTGAAAGAGGTTGTAATAGTCTCATTAGTCAACTGGTTAAGCGAAGAAAATCGCGCTCAGTATGAAGAGTGGGATGTTACAGTTACTCATGTTTCATTAATTGATGGTCAGTTTGACTTTCAGGCAAAGCCTAACTTAAATCTTTCTCTCCCAGAAAAAGTTGATGGAGACCTTGTCAAAAAGCCTTGTAGGGATGATTTAGGGCGATTTGCTATGAAAATGCCATTCTGTGGTCATATACCTGTATTAGATATTACTTTTCCGAGAACTGTTATCGGAGATGGAGAGCACCTATATTTGCCTTTCCTAGCTGCGGAGCTAGCAGAGAGTCGAGGAGGAGATGTGATCTTTCAATCTACAACTCGTTCCCCGATTTTGGTGGGAAATGCAATTAATACGAAAGAAGCTTTTCAGGTGGATAGCCGGGATGTAGAGCATTACATTTATAACCTTCAAGAGAATGAGAGGCTACCAGTGCTCTTTTTAGAAGACGAATCACTTAGATCTGAGCACCAATTAGCCCAGCGTTTTTCTCCACTTGAGAGAGAGTAGTTATCATGCGTACTGTGCTTTTTACAGATATTGATGATTGTTTTATGGCAACTAAAAGGAAGTTTTCAGAAAGCGATAGTCTTTCTATAGCGTCATTAGATATTGACGGCCAAGCTCGTTCATTTATGTCAGAGAAACAGCGGACTCTTTTGGAGTTATTTATTGACACTAGATCTACAATTATTCCGGTAACTGGACGGAGTTATAACACGCTCAAAAGGGTTCAAGTAAGTTCATTATTTAAGTCGTGGATGGTCGTTTCTCATGGTGCTTTAATTATTGAACCTAACGGAAAGAAGTGCAACGCCTGGGTTGAGCATATTAAAAATAAATTTCCACTTGGATTATGGTCTGATAAATTGAATTTAATAAATGAAGAATTAAAAGAATTTATACTTTCTAAAGGGTTTAATGCACAAAGTTATATTGTTTCCGAGGATGATATTGATTGTTATGTTTGTGTAAAATGCACTGAAGGTATAGATTATGATTTTATATTCGATTCAATACTTTCACAAATCAGTATAGATTTAAATGATATAAAAATACATATTAATGGCCGAAATATGGCACTTTTGCCACCTTATACCCAGAAAAAATTAGCTGTTGATTATATAATACGTCAGCTAGATGAAAAGTCATTAATTTTAACCATGGGCGATAGCCTATCTGATATCCCATTTATGAAACTTTCTGATTTTGCTTTGATGCCCACTAAAAGCCAGATCGCAGATTCATTATCTTGGTAATAATATTATGAGCTTATCTATATCTCCAATAATCGGTAGTTATAATGAGAACGACTGTCAGTTCCTCTTAGAGGTTGTCAAGTGTCAGTTCTTTTCAATTAATGAAAAAGAAAATCTAATCCAGTCTGAAGGGGTTCATTACTCTGAATTATTGAACAAAGAATCAAAACCATCAATTAAATATCAAAGACTGTTCTTTGAATTTACCGATAAGTATAAAAACAAACTAGCAAAACACATTTTTTCTCTCGCTGAAAAGATTAATAATAATCAATTGGGAGATATCACTCTGGTTTCTTTAGCTAGAGCAGGAACACCAATTGGCGTTTTAATAAAGAGAGCGTTAGAGTATTATTTTAATAGAAAAGTTTGTCATTATAGTATTAGCATTATTCGGGATAGAGGTATTGATTCGGTTGCTCTTGATTACTTGTTGAAAATTAAAAGATATGATTCCTCTTCCTTAGTATTCATTGACGGCTGGACTGCAAAAGGAGTAATCACTAAGGAATTAAAGCGATCTATTTTCTCTTATAACAAAAGAAATAATACTGATATAAAACCGTACCTTTATGTTGTCAGTGATACAGGTGGGGTTGCCGATTATTGTGCCACGAAAGAAGACTATCCAATACCTTCGTCTATGTTGAATTCTACAGTATCAGGTTTGATTTCGCGAAGTTTATGGCAAGATCCTAAAAAACAAAAATTCCATGGCTGCGTAATCAATAATCACCTAAAAGAATTTGACTATTCCCACTGGTTTGTGGAAAAGATAGCAGAATGTTTTTTGAAAGAAAACTTTAAAGATGAACCTTTTGAGCAACATGAGACAATTGTCGATTTAGATAACACTAAAGATCAAATAAAAAGATTTATATCCTCATTGACCATTAAATATTCTATTAAAGATGTAAACTATATTAAGCCTGGGATAGCCGAAGCAACTAGAGTCATGCTAAGACGTGTTCCTTCTTTACTTATTGTTCGCTCAATAGACAGCAATAAAGTCAAACATTTATTAATGTTAGCAGATGAAAAAGGAGTCAAAGTAGAAGAAGAACCAACCTTGCTATTTGAAGCATGTGCACTTATTAAGCCACTTAATATAGAGGCAATAAAATGAACATCTCTAGCTACTTCTCTTTGGGAGCAACATTGTATACTCCGTGTAATCACCCGAATCTAAAAATGTTAATGAAAGAAGGATTGGGATCAAAGAGTATGGTTTTTTGTACTGAAGATGCCATTTCTGAAGGTGAATTGAATCAATCACTTAAGAATTTGAGTGTTGCGATCGATGGATTAGATAGTTCAAATACACAGTTCAAAAGGTTTATTCGTCCCAGAAGCCCAGAAGTTCTTGAAAATATATTGTATTTTAGAGGGATTGAAAAAATAGATGGTTTTGTTCTCCCTAAATATGATCTAAAAACAAATGATGATTATCATAGAGTATTAAAATGTCACTCTATTAAGTTTAAACTAATGCCTACCTTAGAATCTCTTGATGTAATTGATGCGTTTAAATTACCAGAGATTAGAAGAAGTTTACAAAATATCTATGGAGATATAACTTGCCTTCGTATAGGAGGTAACGATTTATTCAATCTTCTGGGTATAAAACGTATGACAGGCCAAACAATTTATGAAACCCCCTTACGTTCGGTGATAGAGAATTTAATTATCGCTTTTAGGCCATACGGTTATGAGCTTTCTGCGCCTGTGTTTGATATGATCGATGACCATAAAACGTTGATAAGGGAACTTGCTATGGATGTTAACTATGGCCTTTTTGGAAAAACTGCCATTCATCCTCAACAAGTTAAAATAATTGAAGGTTTTTTTAAAAGTTATTCAAATACACATATTGTTCAAGCTGAGTCAGTTTTGGCAGATTCTTCCCCGGCAGTTTATAAAATGAATGGACAAATGATGGAAGTAGCATGCCACAGTAATTGGGCTAAACGAACTAAATTTTTGGCTAATTCATTTTAGACAACTTATGACCTCAAATTGATAATTATTATTGAGGAAGTTTTGATTTAATATCATAGTGCGAAAAGTAATGATAAAAACATTTCATCATAAAGATTTAGATCCAACTCATGTTAATGAACTTCCTGAAAATGAAGAAAAACATGAATTAGCTGTCAAGAAATTTAGCCATATAAAGTCTAATAGAAGTCTTGTATCCGAAGAGAGTTTTGAACACCTTCAGAGTGAAAAATATTGGAAAAACATAAAATATAATAATAAGAAAAAACCTTCTGTTTTATTTAGCAATAAAATAAAGTCAATTCAAAGTGACTTAGTTAATGTTGAAGAAGATTTTAAAATTGAAGTTGACAAACTGTGTAGAAGAGAGTTTAAAAATGTCAATTTAAATAATGGAGACTATTTGGTTATAATTAACATTTACAATTCTATTATTTTCAATGATCCTATGTATCAAATAGAATTTGGAAATGTAGAGTCAAAAAAATTCCAACAATTACAAGGGTTTTTGTCCGATTATGCTAAGTTAAGTAAGGTAGATAAAATTTTAGGATTAGGACAGATCATTATTAAATTGGCAAAAAGTATAGATATTGATATTTTCAATCCACATAAATTTGGTACGAAGCTATCTAAACTTTTTGGTAACCATAATCAAAAAATAAGAAAGATTAAGTATGACTTTGATTATGTAAGTGATAATATTGACGAAAGAATAAATCGAGTATTTGATAACCTAGCTGAAATGCGAACGCATCTCGAAAAGTTTCAGTATTGGTCTATAGAGTTACAAAGCTTGAATAAAAACCTTATATTCAAAATTTTAGCATTGATACTAAGGATGGATAAAGAAAAAAAATCAATTCAACAAGAAAGTATTAATCTTTCTGACTCTTTTAAAAAAAACGGATTTGATTCAATTAAAAGATGGGAAAGGAAAGTACAAACTTTGCTTTCTCTAAAACATTCGATAGATTTGACTTTCCCCCAAATAGAATTATATAGCTCTAATTTGTTAGGTAGCTTTGAACAGTTAGAAAAAATTAAAGTAGATATTATTCAAGTCTGGAAACAGCAATTTTTAACAGTTATTGCTATCGACGAATCAAACGATTCAATACTTTACTATGAGCTGAACGACATTCAGGAACAATTGATTCGAAATATAGAGGAGCTGAGATAAATGGTATTCCAACCGAAGACTTTTACATCCAAAAATTTTAATTCTAGCAATATAGAAAATTTATCTAATACTAATGTTGTAAAAACAATAGAAAACTCACTAATAGTTGAAGGCACTACAGATATCTCTAAACTTCCGACGATTAAAGGACAAAATGTTAAAAGTATATACAGTTGTGTTGAAAAATCCATTGAAGTTTATCAAGCTGATCTGAACGAAGCGAACTTAAACCCGAGAGAAGCATTTCAACGTATAGTTACTCAACTTAATCAGATTGATATCTATTCGTCACGAGGTATTAGTACTCTCGGTCATGAGTCAGCTGAGAAAATAGCTGAATATTCTGACTCTATGTTGAATCAAGTTCGGACTAAAGATCTGGAAGAAATGGGAGAGAACCTAAATCAAGTTGTGGGCTTGGCTAAAGGAGTTGATTTAAGTGGGCTAATGGGGAAAGACAGCTTTTTTGGAAAGTTGATATCTAGATTCAAATATTCTAAAGAGGCTATTTTAGCTCAGTTTAACTCGGTAAGCACTCAGCTCGACAGGGTAGTAAAAGAGATTAATTCGCAGCAAGTGCGTCTCCAGGAGCGTTCTGTTCAGCTCGAAACTGTTTTTTCTCAAAACATAGCGCAGTATAAGGCGTTAACAGAAGCCATAATATACGGAGAATCAAGGCGTTTGCTCATAAAAGGTAAAGCAGAAGTCTTAGCAAAAGAGCTTGAAGATGAAAACTCTCCTTTAAAAGCGCAAGAATTAAGCGACTTACAGTCCTTTCACAATCGTATTGAAAAACGTGTTCACGACTTAAGGTCATTGCAAATGCTTGCGTTACAAACGGCTCCAATGATTCGGATGGTACAGACTAACAATATCACTTTGATTGAGAAGTTCGACAATATTAAGACATTAACGATCCCATCGTGGAAGAAGCAATTTACGCTTGCTATTTCTATGTTAGAGCAGAGAAAGTCGCTAGAACTTGCGGGCAAAATTGACAATGCTACAAATGACTTAATTAAGAGAAATGCAGATTTATTAAGACAAAATACGTTGCAAACAGCAAGAGCGAATCAACGTTCAGTTATAGATCTGGAAACACTGGAGCACGTGCAAAATACTCTGATTACCACATTGCAAGATGTTGTTTCCATTGAACAGGAGGGAGCTAGAAATCGCGAGATCGCTGATGAGAGAATGGTTAATATGAAAAAAGAATTATCTAAACTATTAAAAAATAAGGAATAATTAATGTCGATTAATTTAGAAAAAGGTAATGCAATAAACTTAACGAAAGCTGAGCCTGCGTTGCGTAAGTTGAGGCTTGGGCTTGGTTGGGATCTAATACCCACAGAACCACCAATTGACATTGATTGCTGTATATTTATTTGCTCTTACGATGCACAAGATCAGCCTAAACTTTTGTCTGATCAGCACTTTGTTTTTTACAATAATCTGGAGTGCCCCCAGGGAGCAGTGGTACACCATGGTGATAACCGCACCGGTGCTGGCGATGGTGATGATGAGGTCATCAACATAGATCTGCAATCAATTGACCTAAGAGCAGCTGAGTTATCTATTTTTGTTACGATTCATAACGATACACGTGGTTTTTCACATGTAAATACCAGCTACATTAGGCTTTACAATGACGTAACTGGGAGCTTGATTGCTGAGTACAAACTAGGTCAAGAGTTTGCAAACGAATCTGCTGTGCAAGTAGGTTCGTTAGTTAAAAGTGGTAACGAGTGGGAGTTCCATGCAGTTGGAGCTGGCTACCAACTAGGTCTCGGCGACATTGTGGCTGGTTATCAATAAGGTAAGATTATGTCTATTAATTTATCAAAGAACTCAACGATATCGCTTACTAAAGAAGTTGAAAAATTATCTAGTATTACTGTTGGTTTAGGTTGGGACGTAGCTAAATCGAAAGGTTTCCTTGCTTCTATTTTCGGTACCGCTTCAATTGACTTAGATGCATCCTGCCTATTGATTGATGAAAATTTAAATGTACTAGATTCTGTTTGGTACGCTCAGTTGAAATCAAAGTGTAAGTCTGTTATCCACCAAGGAGATAATTTGACAGGCAAAGGTGATGGTGACGATGAGAAAATTACGATTAACCTGACAAAGTTGCCTAATTCTGTTAAATACATTGCTGTTACAGTTAACAGTTTTAGAGGACAAACTTTCGATAAAGTCGAAAACGCTTTTTGCCGTATTTTGGATCAATCTTCAAATGAGATTTGTCGCTTCACTTTAAATGAACAAGGGAGTCATACAGGAATTTATATTGGCCTTTTGACTTATAAAAATAAAGAGTGGAACTTTACTTCTAAAGGGGTTAACGCTAATGGAAGTAATGTGAATCAGATTGCAAGCACGGTTTTGCAACATATATATTAATTAGTTTATATAATATTTTAAACTTAAAATAAACAAAGCCTAACTGTTAATTTTTGTTAGGCTTTTTTAATGGTGAATTATATTTGCTAATGTTGTTTATAATGAAATGTAAAATTTAAACGATATTAAAAATTTAATATTACTTAACTTTTCTTACCAAATTCGTCTGTGCTGAGTAATTTGATGTAACTAAATAAATAAGTTGCGATTTGATAGGCTGCACTAGTTAATAAACATAACCTTATGCGTAAACCTCGTTAGAAAACCACTAAATAATGCCTTCATTAACCGGGGCTTACCCACTTTTGGGGTTGATGAATAAACCATAAGCGAATAGAAGCAAAGCAAATCGAACAAGCGTACTATGTCTCGTCGGATCTGAGACCTAGCTATTACTACCGCACTGGTGGTAAAGGGCGTTTTCTCTATACCGTTGGGCTTAGGACATTAAGCTTTCATTTAAAGCAACACTAGGAGCGCAATAGAGTATCTGGCGCAAGTTATATTTAGCCGTAGATACCAGCGCGTGCGAAATAGTCGCAGTAGCTCTGAGTTTATCTAAATAACTGGTGCCGAAGTATTGCCCCATTTACTTAGGCAGACACATTAAACGGTCCTAGAAGTATCAGATGATGACACTTATGGCACAAGAAAATGCCATGAATGTCATACGAATAAAGAGAGCAGTTCCTATCATTTAGCCAAGGGAAGGATCGGCCTTTTAGGAGCGTGGATACCTTCGTAATCTGGCTTTAGGATGTAAGACATTCTACGGTATATAAAGGAGGTCAAGAAAGAGCTCAGATGTGCACTCTCCGAAAAAGCTATGTATCGAGTGAAGCAGTTGCTGGGTTAGAAACTATAACTAAGAAACTACCACGCTCAAGTTGGTGAAACTTACACCATGATTAAAAGTGCTCAACAAGCTTAGAGGGTTTGGCATGCCTGAAGCTCAGTGTTTTATATCAAAATCATTTCTCTTTAGGCTGTTTAGCCTCTTGTAAGAATTTTGCAACAACGCTAATAGTGCATGAAATAATACTATTTCAAATAGTCAACTTTTAGTAACCTGCAATAAGGTATTGGAGTGCAAAAGATGAAAAAGCAGAACTTAAGATACAACGAAGTGGGGGTGTAGTATCAGGAGCTAAGTTCTGCTTGAGGTTAGGCTATGACCACTGGAACATATCGTTAAGATAGACCAGAGTCATGACTTCTATTTTATTACTCGATTGAGCTAGGCGTTGCTGAAAAAAGTACGCCATCATTGGCTTCTTCATTTCTTCCTCCTTTACGCTGACGAGTAAATTATGCGTATAAAAGGGGAGATAAAAAAGAGAGTGCTTTTGTTAACTTTGTTCCTAATAACGTAAATATCTGGGGCTTTAAAGCCGAATTTGGAGGTTAATTGTGGAAAAGGGGAACAGATAATTAGGAAGTTTTCTTATTTTATTGCCGCCAACTTAAGTAAACTATTCCTATCCACAAACTTCACAGCTCTAAGGTTGATTCAGTGTCTGATCTCAATTTGTTTCGCTATTACCAACGATTACTCTCGTTTAGCGTTGGTGATGAAACAAAAACCACGTTACAGGACATTGCCGACATCATGTTCACTTCTTCTCGGCATGCTCGTAGCCTGCTAGCGCAGATGCAGCAGAAGGCGTGGTTGAGCTGGCACCCGAAAGCTGGGCGGAACCAACGATCGACTCTTATTCTGAATATGGAGTTAGACGTTTTAAAAGAGAGCTTGGCTCTTGAACGTATCAAGTTAGGCAAGTATGAAAAAGCACTGGCGATATTAGATGAAGACGAAATGGCATTTGGCCGTTTGTTAAAAACAACGTCTGGTGCTTCTGTTCAAGAAGGACAGCTCAATATTCAATTAACCTATAAGCGAATGTTTGAGCGCGTCGTTCCACATCAACTTCAGCGTAGCAGCGAACGTTTCTTATTAAGGCAAATCTATTGTTGCTTAGTTTCGAGTGATAACAATGGGAAAGTGCAACCAGAACTCGCACATCACTGGCGTTATGACGAAGACACCTACGAATGGACTTTCTACCTTCGTCCAGGTCTGACTTTTCATAATGGTAATTCCATTGATGCAGAAACAGTGGTTAGCTTGTTTGCAAAGTTGAGTTCACTACAGTACTACGAAAAAGAGTTGGCACATGTTGCTAACATTACTGCGCCAACGCCATTGAAAGTTGTTTTTAAGCTTAATCGAGCTGACTTGGGCTTTGCTGGACTTATTTCTGGAGTGAAATACGGCATTCAACCAGTAAGCCAAGTTAACGTAGCGAATAACAAGCTGGTGGTCGGAAGTGGCCCATTCTCTGTTGTCGAGCACAATGAAAGTCGTTTAAAACTGCAAGCATTTAATGGTTACTATGCATGTAGAGTTCTAACGGATTTGGTGACTATCTGGATTGTTAATGACGAGCAGATGGAGAACCCGTCATTGGCAGCAAATACGTTGCAAAGGGATACTTCGCCCGAGGAGGATTTGTGTGGACACTATATGTCGACGCAAAACCGAGAAAACTCATCGGCGAGCAAGCGTAGCCGAATAGAAGATGGTTGCTTATTCGCCTTATTTAATCAGCACGCTAAGCACAAACTCTCTTTAGCGCAGCGCCGTTATATTAGTGAGCTAATTCAACCTGAGCACTTGGCCGAAGTGATGCGTCGCGAGAATATTGTATTTGGGAGTATACCCGCTTACAACCTGCTACCAGGTTGGAAGCCAGTGCTCCGTCCGTTCAGTGAGCCGCTTAAGTTACCTAAACACATTACGATAGCCGGATATAACTATACCGCGTTGCGTCGCTGTGCGCGGGCTATTTCTAATCGTTTGGTGAGTGTTGGCAGTAAAGTAGAAATTGTTATGTATTCCTATCGTGAGCTGAACGAGAAAGCTAAGAATGGTGAGCTAAATGAGACGATGGTCGTGACGAACATAAACCTAGATGATAATCGTCATGCCTCAGCGTTCACGAACTTCTTCAGCAACGCTGTGCTATTCCACACTTTGGGAGAGAAGAACGCACAATGGTTGGATGAACAACTACAGAGAGTCAGATCTTTCGTTCCACTTGAGGACTACCTTAATGCATTGGAGCCAATTGCATCGACGTTGATCAGCGAGTATTGGATTGCACCCATGTTCCACCATACACAAACTTTGCGTTTCCAAGGTGTTTTAGAAGACGTCGCTCTTACTAACTGGGGTTGGCCAGATATTCGCTCGGTGTGGTCTGCGGATTAACTGCCTTAGTTATATAGCAAAGTGCTGCTTCACGAATTCAATGAAGGCTCTGGTTTTCGCCGATTGATAGATGAGCTGCGGATACACCAAGTACACCGCGTTGTGCTGGTGGTCGGTTTCTTCCGATAAAACCTGCACTAGACGGCCGTGCTCAACGTCTTGTTCGACAAAGTAACTTGCTAACCGAGCAATGCCATTGCCAGACAGGGCTGATTCTTTGAGTAAGCGGTTTTCATTGCTTGAAAGCCAACCTTGGGTTTGAACTGTTCCCGTTTTTAACGGCCACTCTTTTTGATGCAATGTGGTTAAGCATTGATGCTCTTGTAAATCATCTAATGTCTCCGGCGTACCTTCTTCTTGCAGATACTGAGGAGAGGCAACCAGCCAGTGGTGGTAGTCCAAAAGGTGATGCGCAATCATATTCTCTGGCGGCGTTCTTGTCGCTCGAAACGCAAAATCAACGCTGGTTTCTGTCAGATTAAACGCTTGATAGCTAGAAAGGATCTCGAACTCTACGTTTGGATGTAAAGCGCGAAACGCTACGCACAAATCATGCAGCACCGCTTCAGCAAACATCTTGGGCGCGGTAAGACGAATCAGACCGTCTATTTGTTCAGATCGCTGACTTAAACTCTTTTCCATTTCCATTACGCGGCGTTTGAGATCTTCCGCTTGTGCAAAGATCGATTCACCTTCTGCCGTCAATCTCACGCTGCGTGTGGTTCGAACAATCAAAGGCGTTGCGAGTTCCGATTCCAATCGCTTGATTTGTTCCGACAGGTAACTTTTAGAGATACCAAGTTGCTCTGCTGCTCTAGAAAAGTTGAGTGTTTGAGCCACTTCAGCAAACAGCATCAGTTTTTCGATTCTCTTATAATCTGCCATCTTTATTGCTCGCTTTAATTGTTCGGTAACGAGGATAATGAATTCGATTTTACGGTATTAAACTAATTTTTACGAACGGTAAGATGGTTCGAGTTAATTTAAGAAATTGAAGATGCAGAAATCGGAAAAGTGAGAATAACGATGAACAATCCAACACTACCGCTCGCCAAAACCTTACCTAACGTTAGCCGCTTGGTCTTCGGCTGTATGGGACTTGGAGGGGAGTGGAATCGCAACCCATTAACCGCCCAAGATGAAAACCAAGCTTATGCCGCTGTAGAGGCAGCATTAGAGCTTGGCATCAATCTCTTTGATCATGCGGATATCTACAAATTCGGTAAGGCTGAAGAAGTGTTTGGGCGCATCTTAGCCAATGACTCAACCTTACGAGAACGAATGTATCTGCAATCAAAGTGCGGCATCCGTCTAGGAGATGAGCAAGGTGTTAAGCAGTATGACTTCTCTGCCAAATGGGTGACGGCTTCTGTTGAGGGCATTCTTGAACGCCTTGGCGTGGAAAATCTTGATGTTTTGATGCTGCATCGTCCTGATCCTTTGGTTGAATTTGAAGAACTGGGCACAACGCTAAAAGCCCTGAAACAAGCTGGCAAAGTTAACCACTTCGGTGTTTCTAACATGAACAGTGCTCAAATTGACCTTCTTCAACAAGCAACGGGCGAAGTTGTTGTGGCGAACCAGTTGGAAATGAGTCTGGCTAAGTCTGACTTTATTAAGCAAGGCATGGGGCTTCCTTCGTCGGAATCTGACTACGTTGCGGGAACACTGGAACATGCCCGTAAGCATAATATCCAACTGCAAGCGTGGGGCAGTATGGCGCAAGGAAGATTCTCAGAGCGTGGTTTACATTCTGATGATCACAACACCAGACAGACGGCGGAGATGGTGATGGCGCTAGCAGCTGAATATGGCGTGTCGTCTGAGGCGATTGTTTTAGCCTTCCTAACGCGTCACCCAAACCAAATTCAGCCTGTTATTGGTACTGCAAACCCACAGCGTATTCGCGCTTGTGCTCAAGTAGAGAACGTCACGCTATCACGTAGCCATTGGTATGGCTTGTTCGAGAAAACCCTTGGTCATGAGATCCCGTAGGAGAGAAAAATGAAATACGTACAAGTTCAAACTCTGATTCAAACGGCATTGGAAATTGCGACTGCTCGCAAGCAGAACATTGCGGTTGCCGTGGTTGATACACATGGAGAATTGCTCGGTTTTGCCCGAATGGATGATGTGAGTGTGCAAGCAGGTTTGTTGGCACATAACAAAGCTTACACCTCGGCTAGAGACCGTCAGCCTAGCGGCAATCTGGGTGCTTGGGCTCGTGAGACGGGTAAGCAGTTGAGTTATTGGACTGACCCGAAGATCACAGGCTTTATGGGTGGTGTACCTGTAGAACAAGAGGGGAAAGTCGTCGGTGCAATTGGTATCAGTGGTTTGGCTGAGCAAGATGATGAAGCACTTGCGATGGAAGTATTAAACGCGCGTTGAGTATAATGTTTATCAGTAGGTGTGATGCTTTGTCCAGCTTTGTACTCACTGTAGGGACTCAAGTTCACAGGCTTCGTCGAGTCACAATGCTATCGAATAGCCTGAAGTAAGCAGAAGTTGAAATCGCGAACTATGATTAATTTATTTGAAAGCTTTGAGGCCTAAATATGTTTCATAAGGTATTCGTTTCGCTATTTTTTGTTCTCCTCTCAGGCTGTGGTACGAGTGACAGCGCGTTAAAAGAGAGCGGTTATGATGAAGCTTATATCCAAGGCTTTCATGACGGTCGGCATAGTGGTATGCAAGAGGCAGGGAATGATTTTGAACACTATATTAAGGACGAAACAAGGTATCAAACCGACTCCGATTATCGGCAAGGCTGGGATGCTGGTGAGGTAGAGGGTAACAAGTTACAAAAGCAGGCGACCGCGATAGGACAAGGCATGATTGATAATTCATATGAAGAACGTGATGTCTTTGATCCTGATAAAGTGGCGAAAGATGCAATAAAAGGCGTTGATACATCGGAATTGAAAAGCCTAGAGTAACGGACTGATATAAAGAATAAAACTCGTCATTTGACGAGTTTTATTTTTGTCTAAACGATTCATGTTTCAACGCTCAACAGGGCATTCATCGTTTGGGTATGAGCAATGTCGTTAATCACCTTTCTTGTTCTTTTGTTCAAGGACTAACGATAATAGGCGAACGAGCAGGGACTGAGCTTCCGGTGAGAGCAATCTCGCCACGGCCGTTAGGTCATTTGCTGTGACATGCTGAACATCACGTACATCTAAAGCAATATCTAGGTCAGTCAAATGAAGCGAACGCAATATGGCACGATATTGTGAGAGTTTAAGATCGGACTCTCCGCGCTCGATCCTTTGATATGTTTTTACGCTCATTCCAGCGATGTTTGCCATTTGCTCACGGGAGAGGCCATTCGATTTTCGTCTTGCGATCAGTGCTTGAATTATAGGGTCTACCAGCATGTGCTCTCCTGAAAGGACAGTTTTGACCTAAACGGAGCAAGAAGTGGACCAGTTTAACCACCACATATTTACCTGCTTTGCAATCAGTATAAAAATAACTGTCTTATAAAAACGTAAATATTTTAGTCAGTTATTAACTCAATGGAAAAGTATCAATCATACAAATCAATAGAAACGAAAGCTTCTATTCGCAAAATGCAACGCATTTTAGATCATTTATTTAGTGAAATTGATCAGCAACATCGTGAGACTAAAGAGAATGTTGTGACACTGATTCAACAGTCACAACAGCGATTGATGAACTACAAAGAGCTTTACCTTCACAAAGAATCGATAAGTGAAGTAGAGCTGCGGATGGCGCATGAAAATATGAGTGAGACTGAGAAGCAGGTCGCCGATATGGGTATTCCAGTGTTAACTTATATCATTGGCGCGCTAGATAAAGCGTATTAACACAGTCGTAAAGTCGGGCGATACAAGATTTACGCAATTTCGATCAATTGATGACATCTAAAAGAAAGGATGCAAATGCTGGGGAACCACACCCAGCATTCGGACACTCATTTACCTATATTTTCGAACCGTAAATCAGTGTTTAGAGGTATGTGAACCGAACAGTGTCGGTACGCAGCGAATAATAGCGATATTGTCCGATCTAGGCTACGTCCTTGGAATCTAACACCTTCACTTAAACTGTAAATTAATCTGTACACCCAGCCAAATTGAGCCATTGAGCACGTTCTTCCTTCTCTTTAAGCGATAAAAGACTAATTAGTGACGAAAAAAACAACACATCTTAGGTAAAAGATAAGAGTTGTTAAAATATATCGCTATAAGATTGACCTTTTGCTTTTCAATCGTCCTGCTTATGCCTTACAATCTTTTCGAACCAAATCCATTCATAACGAATGGGGTTGATGAATTAAGATGAACAATTTTGCTTCGAACCCAAAGTTGCGCACATTTCATCAACGATGACATCGCCAAAAACGACTCTCAAGTGTTCATGTGCAAATGATTAACCACCTTTTGTTGCGTGTTTTCTTAGCCATACAGGGCTCTTGTAACATAGTGCTCTTGTAACCAAATTTTGACTAAGTCGGAGCGTTTTGTTGTGTGCTTTAGATAAAGCACAACTGGTGAGAAATTAACGGATTGAATTTAGAGGTATTAACCGTGAACCTAAAACTTGTCGGCAGCTCCCTGATCGTTGCAGGTACTGCTCTTGGCGCTGGTATGCTTGCTATACCAATGGTGCTTGCTCAATTTGGCCTCCTTTGGGGCACTCTTCTTATGTTGTTCATCTGGGCTGGAACGACTTATGCTGCGCTGCTCCTTCTTGAAGCCAGTTGTAAAGTAGGTGGTGGTGTGAGCATGAATGCAATTGCTCGCGAAACGCTTGGTAAAGGAGGCCAGTTGGTAACCAACAGCTTGCTTTACGCCCTGTTAGTTTGTCTATTAATGGCTTACATCATTGGTGCGGGTGATCTCGTACAAAAAGTAACAGCCTCATTTGGGCTTCCAACATCTACGATCTCAAGCCAAGTCGGTTTTACTCTTTTAGTTGGTATCATTGTTTCGGCAGGTACAGGGGTAGTAGATAAGCTGAATCGCGGTTTGTTCCTAGGCATGATCGTAGCGCTGATCCTGACACTTTTTGCGCTTGCACCAAGCGTCTCGTTTGAAGGACTTGATGAGGTTGTGAGCGACGATAAAATGGCACTTATCAAAACCAGTTCGGTGCTTTTCACCAGTTTCGGTTTTATGGTCGTGATCCCATCGCTTGTAACTTACAACAAAGAAGCGAGTAAAACACAGCTGCGTAATATGATTATCGTGGGCTCAACTATTCCGCTTGTTTGTTACCTATTATGGTTGTTAGCGGTTGTCGGCAATCTACCACCTCATGAGCTTGTTCAATACTCCAACGTAACAGAGTTGATCTCGGTACTAGGTCAGCAATACGAGGGCTTAGAGTTCATCCTATCCATGTTTACTGGTTTGGCACTACTAACGTCGTTCTTAGGTGTTGCAATGGCGCTATACGATCAAAATGCAGACCTACTGAAAGCAAGTAAGCCAGTGATTTTTGTTACTACTTTTGTGCTACCACTATTAGGTGCTGTATTTGCGCCAGAACACTTCCTAGCTATTCTCAGCTACGCGGGGATTATTCTTGTGTTTCTCGCGGTCTTTGTCCCATTATCAATGACCATGAAAGTGCGCCGAGTGCCGGTAGAAGATGACAATATTTATGAAGCTGGTGGCGGCGCAATGGGAATGAGCATGATCTTCCTATTCGGCTGTTTCTTGCTGTTTGCCCAAGCAGTATAAAACCACGCTAGCTTATTTAAAAACTGAGCCGCTCGTATTCAAACGGGCGGCTTTTTTGTATTCATAGCCGAACCCAGGCCACTCAAAGTCATCAGCATTTGTGATGTTTGACGTTTCTCTGATAATCACGGTTAGCGCTGACTTTTTAGTAAAACTCCTTAGCGAAAGGCTGACATGTACAGTGATTCACCCTCCTATTATATCAATGTTGATATGAATAAGAGGCTCTGTTGTGTCAAAGCAATTATCTTTTGCCATGGTTGGCGTTATGTTGTCTTTAGGTGTGTTGAGTACAGAAGCGGTGGCTGACCCGAAGCATAAGCATGGACATCGGTACGGGTACGATCACCATCATGCGCATCACCACCATCATAAACACAAGCGCAAGCACAAGCATAAACACAAACATCGTGACGTTATTTATGTGGAGGCCAGACGACCAAGGCGCAGTTACTATTACCATGACCGAATTCCTCGGAATAGTACCTACATAAAGATTGGAGATTTCACTTATCTAAAAGTGGACGACCGCTATTATCGTCGTTCTAATGATCGCTATATCCATGTCGAGCTCAATTAAACTTGAAAGGACACATAGTCGGCGTTCTTGTAATGTTGAGCTTAATAGCACCAACATGGCACATGTAACATCGACCAATACTAGGGTAGAGGGTTAAAAACAAAAACAGCGAGCCGGTGCTCGCTGTTTTTGCTTAAATGAGTGTTAGACAGTAAATCTATTTAAGATTTGATCTTGTTTATGTACATCTTCTTGTTGCGCCTGCATCGCGTCGTTGGTTCGATTTGCCGATTCGGCGACTTGAGTCGATAGGTCTTTAATATTCACCGTATTGTTGTTGATCTCTTCAGCGACGAGGCTTTGCTCTTCCGCTGCTGAGGCAATTTGCAAGTTCATATCGGAAATACGCTGAATCGCATCACGAATGCGTTGTAACGCACTATTTGCTAAACCCGCTTTTTCAACGGCCTCTATAGCACTACCTTTGCTTTGATGCATGGCATTTGCCACAGATGAAGCGCCAGATTGTAGTTGCTCAATCATAGTACGAATCTCTGTTGTCGACTCTTGAGTGCGTTGTGCCAGTGTACGTACTTCATCTGCAACAACGGCGAAGCCTCGGCCAGATTCTCCCGCACGTGCAGCCTCGATTGCGGCATTCAACGCGAGTAAGTTTGTTTGGTCCGCAATATCGTTGATGACTTTTAGAATCGTTTCGATATTGGCGGTAGCAGATTCCAACACTTGTACTTCTTCGACTGCAAGGTCAATGCTATCGGAAAGCATGTTTATCGTTTGTGTCGATTCACCAACGATAGAAGACCCCTCAACCGTTGCTTGGTCGGCTTCTTTAGCTGCACTTGCCGCACCTTGCGCATTATTAGCAACCTCTGTCGCGGTGACAGACATCTCATGCATCGCGGTAGCAAGTTGTTCTAGCTCTTGCAGCTGAGTGTGAATTGCGCCTGCCGAGTCTTTTGCGCCCTCAGCGGTGATTTGAGTTCCGTTTAAAATTTGATCAGAAATACGTTTCGACTCAATGATTTGCTGTTGTAAGTTCTCCATGAACGTATTGAAGTTTGTGGCAAGCTCAGAAAACTCTTGGTCAGTATCTGTTTCGAGGCGTTGTGTAAGGTCGCCTTTCCCTGATGCTACATCTTTAATCGCATTGTTTAGCGTGTCCAAAGGACGCATGAGAGTGCGAATCAACAGAGTTAGGGCGATAATAGATGCAATCACGGCAATGATTGAATAAATAATAGCGTTGTTACGAAGCTCTCCTACGGCAGAATAGGCAACAGCTTCATCGATCACCGAACCTACGTACCAGTTCTCGCCAGGAATGTGAGTCAGGTTAACCATGTAGCGGTTGCCATCAATCTCAACATGTTGTGCTGATTGCGTAAGTTCGATTTGCGGGAGGTAGCTACCGACCTTCTCGCCGTTATACTTACTTTGAGGGTGAGCAATAGTTGTGCCATCAGCGGTGATCAGAAATAAGTAACCAGCATCAAACAGATTCACTTGGTTGACCAGATCAGAAAGGGTAGTTAATTCGAGGTCATAAAACATACCGGCTAAAAACTGGCCATTTTCTTTTACTGGCGTACCAACAGAGATGATAACGTTTTTCGAAGACGCATCGACGTACGGATCGGTTACGACCAAATCGCCTTTGCTCTTAGCTGCAATAAACCAAGGACGCTGACGTGGGTCGTAGTCTGGACCCGCATCCCAGCCGTCGTCATTTTCAATCACAAAGCCATTACTTTCATAACCAAAACCGATGGCAAGGAAGCTGCTTTTTGGCGTCGGTCTTTCAAGTATGTTTTGAACATAGCTATGTGAACTGGGATCAAGCTCAATCACTTCAGTAATGGAGCGAGCGAGATCCTTCTTTGCATTCATTTCTGATTGCACAGTGTTACCAACACTGGTCAATATCTCGTTTACACTTGAGTCGATTTGCTCCTGAGTTTGGGAGCGGATGGTCATAACTTGTTGTGTCGACAATAACGACACGGTAATTAGCAGCAAAAATGAAGAGGCTGTGACAACCTTATGTCTGAATTTCATGAGCTTTCCTCTGATTCTCCCGGTTGGTTCCACTTTGCTTTCGCCTCTTTTAAACCGAGCGAATTGGGCATAAAGAGAAACCTATTGTGTTTGGTTATATTTTTATCGACATCTTTGTCAAAAACATGAACTCATTTGTCGTCTTTTTTAACTAAATTTAAACAAAACGATAGTTTACGTTAAAACTTGTGAGTGTGATCATGTTTGCGAGCTCGATTAATGAAATCGTCATAATGAAAAGAATTGCTTAACAAACAGTGGTATCAACTGGTTTTACAGGTGAGGTGATGAAAATTTTGTTGGTGCTGACAGGTGTTTTGTTTAAGTTTTGTCTTTGTAAATTATGAGCTTTTTACTAAAAGCCTAATGTGGACGGAGTTTTAGGTATAAAAAAGGCCCCGACGATGCGGAGCCTTTGTTAATTGACGTCTCGATTTTAGAAAATAAGATGAGCAACGCCAGCAATCACCGGTAACGTGATTAACGTACGTAAAATGAAAATTACGAAGAGCTCTACAATGTTTACTGGAATTTTGCTGCCTAACAGTAGGGCACCTACTTCCGACATGTAGATAAGCTGAGTTACTGACATTGCTGCAATAACAAAACGTGTCATTTCGTTATCGATTGAGGCCGCTAAAATTGCTGGAATAAACATATCTGCAAAGCCAACAACTATTGTCTGTGATGCTGCAACAGCTTCAGGGACTTGCAGTAGCTCTAGGTATGGGATAAACGGTTGACCCAGAATTGCAAATACAGGCGTGTATTCTGCAATCACCAATGCGACGGTACCAAGACCCATAACTACAGGTAGTACGCCAAATACCATGTCGACTGCGTTGTGTACGCCTTCTTTAAATACAGACTGAACCGATGTGACTTGACCAGCACGCTTAAGAGCTAGATCCATACCCCAAGAGAATGTGGTGTGGCCTTCTGGCACTGCATCTGCGTCTTTATCTGGGTTGCTGCCGTCAATGTAGCGATCTTTCTTCAGACTAAGCGGAGGCAGGCGAGGAATGATAATCGCAGCTACGATACCAGCTAGACAGATAGCGCCGTAGAAAGGCAAAAATAAGTGCTCTAGTTTTACCTGAGCGATAACAACTAAGCTAAACGTGATCGATACTGCTGAGAAAGTTGTCCCGACAACAGCCGCTTCACGCTGAGTATAGAACTTATTTTCGTATTGCTTGCTGGTTAGCAAGATACCAACACTTCCGTCGCCTAACCAAGATGCCATACAGTCAATTGCACTGCGGCCAGGTAGGTTGAATACCGGACGCATTATTTTACTGAGTAACGCACCAAATAGCTCCAGAAGACCGAAGTTCAAAAGAAGCGGAAGCAGTAAACCCGCGAAAATGAAAACGGCAAACAGAGTAGGTAGGAGACCAGTAAGAACAAGCCCGCCAGTGTTTTCTTCCCAAATTGCTTTTGGACCCACTTGGAAAAACGTCATTAACACGGCAGCGCCGCCGATTAAACGAACAACGAGCCAAAGTGGAGATGGGTTGAAGAGACCGTTTAAAAAACCATTACGTAAAATTGCAGCTGGCTTAAAAATTTTGCAAAGAACAGAAGCAACGGCCATGAAAGCGATGATACTGGTGACGATAGCAATCAAGGTATCGCCTAACACCGCTGGGATGACTTTTGCCATCACGGCAACGGGAATGGTTAGGCCACCATCGTAAGAGATCGGAGCCATAAAGAGTAGAAGACCAATTAGGGAAGGGATGAAAAACATCCAAAAGTTGCCCTTAGGAGCTTCAGTAGCATTAGTGGTGTTATGCATAGTTGTCTCGTGTTACTACTAGTCAATACTTGCCATTTCCATGACATAAATATTCACTAAACATCCGTATTTAATCACAGTTTTGCGGAGGGTACCCGCAAACTGCATCCATTGCAATACTATTCATTAAATACATCTAGTTATTCAGCCGATTTGTCGGGTAATTGGTCAAATAACGTCTAAGTGTATGCGAATATGTTGCTTGTGTTAGAAAATTGTAGCACGAGGGGCGAATTGCGCAGTGAATTATGGGGCGCATTGTGACTGGAATAATAAAATGGTAAACAAATGTGATTTTGATCTAACTAACTTCTTTGCCAGAAATTCAGTTAGCCTTATCTATTCTAAGGTTTTTAGTGGTGTCAAAATACCGTTCAGCGTTTCTTGTACCGTTGCAGTGTGAACCTATTGAGCCAAATCCGATTGAAGCATGTCGCTTCAATCGGATCGAAATTTTATGCTTTTTGTTGACGGCTAAGTATGTATAGGTAACTCCAGTAAATCAGAGCTGTAGAAAAAGCCAATATTGCTGGGAAAACCAGCGTATATAAACCATATACCGTAAATAGAGCCGCTCCCGCGACGCCGCCAAACAAAAAGCCAAAGAAAATGAATAGGAATAATTTTGCTTTACGTCGGTCAAATTGACGACCTCTCAAGCTTTCTCCAATCATAATCCCTAGATCGGTGATGATTCCGGTCATATGTGTGGTTCTGACTACTGCGCCGCTAAACGTGGTGATCATTGCGTTTTGTAATCCACATGCTGCTGATGCTAGATATTGGCCGTACAAATCCCCTTGCACCAAAAAGCCCAAGCTGAGTAAGAGCAAGCTCCCTTCTATGCACAGTGCAACACCATATCTTCGCCCTAGTTTTAACGCACTGCTTTCAATAAAAAAGCCGCTAAAGGCAGCGCCAATCAAAAAGCTAAATACGATGAAGAGCAAGTGAATGGAGCTATCCACACCTGTTAGCAAGCTGTTCCCTAGCTGAGTTACGGTTCCCGAAAGATGAGTTATCGCTTGGTGTTGAAAGCCGAGAAGACCAACGGCGTTGACGCAGCCCGCGAGAAGAGCTAGTAGAAACGCGCCATATTCCACCCAACGAGGAAGTCTGGAAATCACAATAAACCCCCACCAAATATTAGGAGCCGATTATAACGCTCACACCGAGTTACGAAACCCTTTACAGTAAAACTCGATTGATCATTCTCAAAAAAATCTCACTTATAGGGTGTTTGTCCGAGCCAAAGTAAATATGTGAACGTGGATTGCCCGCTAGCAGATGTGTTCCGTTGTGCATTCGAAACTCACCCACCCGTGTTTCATTTGTTCATAGACTGAAACGGTAGGTTGGTGGAACTCTTTATCGGTAAATAGACCGACGGGAATGATCATGATTTCTGGGTATGCAGCAACGAACAACCTCATTGTCGTGCCGCAGGATGGACAAAAGTCATACTGAACCTCACTGCCATCATCGCCAATTCGGGTATAGCTAGTGACTTCACCGTTTAAAGTGACGTGCTCTTTTTCAAAGCGAGCTTGTACCCCAAAAACACTGCCAGTTCGTTTTTGGCATTCGAAGCAATGGCAGACAGACGTGTGGGTGGGCTCTCCCTTACAACGGATCTCAACTAAACCGCAGGCGCACTCGCATGTATGAATGGTTTTTGTCATCGTGATTACCTATTTGTCCCAATACACCAATAGACCTAGAGCACAGAGCTTGTGTCACTAGCTCGTTATGAGCTCTGGACTTGAGACTATTTGGATATAATCAGTTTAGTTTAATTTTGAAACACTTGAAGAGGTGAAATCATTTGGGTATACAATGGTATACTCGCTTTTCGTTTATACCTTGAAACAAGGAAGCTTTCATGACTCACAAAAAAATCCTGCCGATACCACTTATTCTACTTATTCCAATCGTTTTATTAGTTGTGGTTGTGATCGCAGGTGTTTATCGTTTTAGTTTGTCTGATGACGAGATCATGGCTAAGTTTCCTCAAACAGAAGTAGAAACTAACGTTATTGTGCAAGAGACGCTTGGTATCACTGCACGTAATCCTTGGACGATACAAGTCCCCGAGCAGGGTGCGGTCACTTTTCTTGATGAGTGGGATAAAGAAAACGGCTATTTGATAGGTGACTATGATGCAGGTGCGACGAAAGGTCAGGTACTTGTCCCAACTGCGTCGATTAGTCAGCGTGAGATTGAAGGTGTTTCATGGGTTGTTGCACCGATGATTGTAACGACACAAGGTAGCGGTTCGTTTAACTATGTTGGCTTGTTCAAGTTTGACCCCGTGCCGAGCCGAGTTGTACTTTTAGACAGTATTTTTGTTGGTGACCGCGTGAAATTTACTCAGCTCGAATGGAAAAGTGATACAACTATCACGCTTTCATATTTAGCGCACGGTGACGATCAAGCAATGGCAGACACGCCAAATCAATTCAATTCATCCACATTACAGCGTGTAGGGAATAACTTACATATGCAACAGTGATGAATTTTTTTTGAGTTCTGTAAAAATTCAGTATTTTCTGCGCTAGATCTCGAAATTTCCTAGTGATTTCTTATTCGGGAATGCATAAGCTATGAGCCTTGTTTGAAAGGAGATAGTAATTCCCGTGTCTACAAATGAAATTACAAGACGGTTGCCGAATCTGACAAGTCGTAGAGCGCTGCTGTTATACTCCTTGCCAGTTTTAGTTGCGATTGGTGTTTCTCACTCTCTCAAAGAGTCATCTTTAACCAAAACCATCGCATTGAACCTACCTGAATCTCAGGTCGTTGAAAAAATTCTTGATGCGACAACTGCCGAAGTTGTCACTCCCCCGAACTTCGAATATCAAATCCAAGCAGGTGACAACCTAAGCACTATTTTTAGTCAGCTCGGTTTCGGTTACAGCTCGTTAATGAAAGTAATGGAAACGGATTTGAACTACTTGGCACTTGATACACTTAAGCCGGGCAATACGCTCCGTTTCTGGCGTGATGATGCAACAGGCGAGTTAGCGAAAATGGAACTGCAATTTTCTATTGCAGATAAAGTGGTCTACAAGCTGAATAGTGATGGTAGCTATGACTTTACTGATATTTCCATTCCTGGCGTGTGGAGCCAAGAACCTTTAGTTGGCGTCATTCAAGGCAGTTTTTCTTCTTCTGCGAGTCGTTTAGGTTTAACGTCGGCGGAAGTGAGTCAAGTCGTAAGCTTACTCAAAGAACAACTTAACTTTGGACGTGATCTTCGTGCAGGTGATCGATTTGAAGTTGTTCGCCGCTCACAAAGCATCAATGGTGTACCAACAGGTAAGAACGAAATTGAGGCGATTAAGATTTATAATCGCGGCCGCGAGATCACCGCTTACCTTCATACTGATGGTCAATTCTACAATGCCAAAGGTGAAAGCTTACAGCGCGCATTCCAGCGTTACCCTGTAAG
Source organism: Vibrio sp. YT-18 (assembly GCF_033337345.1). Classification (NCBI taxonomy): domain Bacteria; kingdom Pseudomonadati; phylum Pseudomonadota; class Gammaproteobacteria; order Vibrionales; family Vibrionaceae; genus Vibrio; species Vibrio sp. YT-18. Next base: position 158,920 of record NZ_JAWOQO010000009.1, read on the forward strand.
TAGCCGTTGGCGTATCAGTTCTGGCTTCAACCCTAATCGTTTACATCCAGTAACGGGGCGTGTTGCGCCGCACAACGGCACTGACTTTGCTGTACCAACCGGTACACCAGTCGTTTCTACTGGTGATGGTACAGTGATCATGACTCGTAAACACCCTTATGCGGGTAACTACGTGGTTGTTGAGCACGGCAGCAAATACAAAACCCGTTACTTACACCTAAGTAAGATTTTGGTGAAGAAAGGGCAAAAGGTTTCTCGAGGCCAGCGTATCGGTCTTTCTGGTAAAACAGGTCGAGTGACTGGGCCACACCTTCACTATGAGTTGATTGAATACGGCCGTCCAGTTAACGCTATGCGAGCAAATATCCCAATGGCGAGTTCTGTTCCTAAGAAAGAGATGGCTACTTTTGTCGCGAACAGAGATGAAATGGATAAACTATTACGCGATAAAGAGAAAGCAGTGCTGTAATAAAGTACTTCGCTCAAAAAACAAAAAGAGACTAAGCATAGCTTGGTCTCTTTTACTTTGTGCATTAACTAGATTTGAATTCTATGACAGCAGTCTGTTCAGTACGTTAGGCACTCCGTACTTCACGTTCATTTATCAGGTGTACGATTTCTTCAACACTGTGTGGACGAGAGTAAAAATAACCTTGGATGTAGTGGCAGCCCATTTCAATTAACTTTTGCAGTGCTCTATCGTCTTCTACGCCTTCGGCAATCAAATCCACATCAAGCAGCTCTGCCAATTGCGCTATCAAAAACACCACTTGTTCAGAGGTTGTATTTGAGAGCATGTTCTGCACAAAGGTAGCATCGATTTTGATGCTATCAATCGGATAATTGTGTATATAGTTCAAGCTTGAGTATCCCGTACCAAAATCATCCAGTGCGACTTTAAAACCCAAGTATCGCAACGAGTTAAGTACCATCTGTTCACGGCCACTTTGTGAGAGTAAGACGGTCTCGGTGAGCTCTATAACAAAGTCTTTTGCTTCGTGCTGATACTTTTCAACCATGTTGGTTAAGTGATTAATATAACGGTTGGAATCAACCAGCTCATACGCTGAGCAATTGATGGAGAGTTTGACTTTATAGCCTAGGTTCGCTTCGAGTCCTTGCTTTGCGATACACGCGAGTTCAATAATCCGTTCACCTAACTCGATAATCAGGCCTGATTGTTCGGCAGCTTCAATGAACTCCGCTGGAGAGATATTTCCATAGATATTGCTATTCCAACGAGTCAAAATTTCAAAGTAATTCCAGCGGTCGCTCGTGATATCGACGATCGGTTGAACCACCACATACAACTCATCGCTGTCTTGTATATCAGTACTTAGCTGGACTCGCATTGCCTCAATAAGCTGCGTCCTACGGTGGTATAACGCACTAAGGTGTGTGTCGTAATGCTGAATCCGTGTATCGCGGTGTTTTTTACAATCTTTGAGAGCGAGACTGGCATTCAAAATCAGCTCATCGCTGTTCAACATATGTACTGGGGCACGCGCAATACCAATACTAACGGTGAAAGAAATCCGGTTAGATTTGTCGCTGTAGCCACTTTCAATTTTGTCGAGTACTTCCTGACACACGGCTACAGGATCTTCGTCGTACGTGATGAAGGCGAATTCATCTCCTGCGACACGGAACGCATTGTTTGGCGACGACAAGCTCTGTTGAATGGCGTTAGCTGTGAACTTAATGATTTGGTCGCCGATATAGTTTCCGTTGATATCATTGATCGATTTGAAATTATCGATATCAAGATACGCCAAACTGAATGGGCGAGTCGCCTGCTGCGTTAATGTCTCCAAGGTATCAGCTAAACAGCTACGGTTGAGCAGTCCAGTTAGGTTATCATGCGATACCTCATAGCTAAGCTGATTAAGAAGCTTATCTGAACGTTCACTGACCCACTTTTCACGTAAGCTATGAATAATGACATTGGCATAAAATCGGTGGAAGTCGAGGATATCTTGCGCTTCTTTCGCGTGGATGCTTCGGGTAAAGGTAGACAGTAAAATTCCCAGAACTTCGCCATTTTGTGTCTTCAATGGCAGGCCAATGTAAGCTTGAATGCCATCTTCTTGAAACATCTTATCTTCAGGAAAACGCTTGTATACCTGGTCTTGATAGAAAATATGTTCGCCAATGTCTTTCGCCACTTTTTCACAGGGGGTGCCTGAAAGGTGGTAGCTTAGGTTGTCTGTAATTTTTCCATTGCTGGCGAAGGAAATGGTATGAGCCGATTGCTGAAGATGCGCAACTTCTACAACGCAAGTGCAATGGCTCTGCAAGTGTTGATGAATATCTAACGTGACTCGGTTTAGCTGAGCCGTGCCGTTTAGCTTCAATATCTCATCAATTTTGTGGAAACTGATTTGTACCTGACCCATCGAGCATTTCACCTAGCGTTGTTATTAACATATCGTGTAAGACACGACGAATTATTATTTGATATGCATCAAATAAACTATCGGTTACTAAGGCAGATTTTTCAAATTTTGTGAACGAACAAATCATTATTTTCATGTTTTTATGCTTGAACCTTTTAAAGGTATAGCGATAAAAACGCTAAGCTAGGCGCGCTTCTCCTCTTCTAATCGTGATTTGAGATAATCGAGGAATAGCTTAGTCCGGGTATGCTGATAATCCAGCTTTGGATAGTAGGCATATACAGTAGCTTTATCCGCTGTGATATCGGGCAGGATAGGGACTAACGCGCCGGATTTGAGATCATCTTTGATCATGACGTTGTTCGTCATCAAAATACCCATGCCTCTTTTGGCACCATGAAACAGCGCTTCTGGGTTGGTCGTGGCAAAGTTACCGGACAAGCTGATACGTTTGCCTCGATTTGTTTTGATTTCTCGTGAGGGTTTTTCTCCCCAAATCAGGACATTATGCTCTGTCAGATCCTCAACGCATTGTGGGGTGCCGTATTTTTTTAGGTAACTAGGCGCAGCGTAAAACTGGGCTTTATGTTCGAAAAGCGCAGTGGCTTTGAAACTCAGAGAGTTCAGTTGCTCTAATTCCCGGCTAATAAACAGGTCTAAGCTTAGCTCTGGCAATTGACCTGGTAGCGTTGTTGTTAATTGAAGTGTGATATCTGGATATTTATCAAGAAAATCATCAAGATAATGAACTAGAAATTTAGAACCAACGGCCAACGTTGCCCCAATCTTTAATAGCCCCGCTGGTGATTGGTTGACTGAGCGAGTTTCATCTAATACCGATTGCCATGAATCAAGCTGACTTTTTGCTCGTTGATAAAACAGAGCACCAGCTTCAGTTTGGCTAATTGAGCGGGTCGTACGTTTGAGTAGTTGAACGCCAATTTTATCTTCTAGCCATTGAACTCGCTTACTGATAGCTGAGCTGGTGGTATTGAGTTTCCGCGCTGCGGCATTAAAGCTACCTTCTTCGACCACACGAATATAACTCTTCACGCTTTGAATCCAGTCCATTGTATCTCCTTGGGAATTAATTCCTTTCCAACTTAGCTGATTATCATCTTTGAGTATCAAATATACACTGTTTGCCATCAATCTGTCACAAAGTAGGAGGAACGTTTGCGTAAAACACCATTGTTATTAGCGATGATGATCATTGCCACAGGCCAAGTTGGCGTTAGTATTTATCTTCCTTCTTTGCCATTGATTGGTCATGACTTGAATTTGCCGCAACATTCGATTCAGAATCTCGTCACGCTATTTCTCGTTGGCTTCGGTATCTCTCAGCTTTTTTACGGCCCATTGTCTGATGCGATTGGTCGTCGGCCGGTGTTTATTCTGGGGCAAAGTGTATATCTAGTTGGTACGGTTATTTGCATCGCGTTTTCGGACAACATTGTTGCCCTTGAAGCGGGACGGTTACTGCAAGGCCTAGGAGCGGGCAGCGCTTCGGTACTTGGTCGGTCAGTACTGCGTGATAGTTATGACGGTATGCAACTAACCAAAGCGCTATCTTATATTTCAGTCACTGCTTCAGTGATGCCAATTATTGCTCCGCTGTTTGGTGGCTGGATCGCTTTTCACCTGAGTTGGCATGCTGTCTTCGTGTTTGTGCTGATTTACTTAATGGCAATTTTTACACTTGGTTTATTAGTGCTGCCAGAAACGCTGCCTTATCCGAAGAGAAAATTTAAAGTAGGCGAAGTAAGCGCGAACTATTTGCGTCTGTTAACGAATACACAAGTGATTGGTAGTGCGAGCTACAACTGGCTTAGTTATTTATCGGCTCTGGTTACGCTCTCCTTGTATCCATTTTTAATGCAACAAGAGTTAGGATTAACGGCGGCAGATTACGGCTCTTTGATGATCATACCGTCAGTTGGTTTGCTGACGGGTAGCTTAGTGCTGAATTTGATCAATGCTCGTTACAAAGCTCAGCAAATCTTGCTGATGAGTTTCGCGATTGTTGCTGTTGCTGGCTTCATGTTGTTGGTTACCCCCTTCAGTGTATTTTCATTGCTGACGGCATTCACGTGTTTAAGTTTTGCCCAAGGCATGTCATTCCCAGTATCGATCAGTTTGCTACTTTCGCCACATAAGCAACAGGCAGGCGCGGTTTCTGCGTTATCTGGCTCTATTCAAATGTGTTTAGCAGGTTTGTTTGGTGGGTACTTAGTAGACTCATGGGTTACGAATCAGCAGCAGCTTGGGGTGTTTTATTTGTTTATTGCGTTACTTTCTTGCTTTGTTCTTGTACTAAGCCAATTTCGTAAAGTGCCAGAAGGGACGGTTCAAGCAGAAACTTCCATCTGAATATACTTGCAACCAGAAGGTCGGCTTTCTAAAATGCGCAGCTAAATTAAGCTAGGCCTGTTGTGTATACTGAATGACTTGGTTTGAAAGGAAGAGGGCGAACCTTGATACTTCTCTCAAGCTTGGAATACATTTCTGCCCAATGGCTATCCGATCTCTAATCGTTAGGTGAAAGAATGCAACAAAACGAATTTGAAACACTGGTAAAAGAAATTACTCAGCAAGAAAGCATGCCAAAGGCACTTGAAATCTTGAAGGCGTGTGAGGAAGAAGAAGTTGCACAAGCGGCGCAATCCCTAACGGGTCAGTTTGGCCTTGCAGAAGTTGATGGTGAGAAACGTATTTACCATATTACCACTCAAGAAGATGAGTCCGGAGAAGAGCAAGAATACGTAGAGCACGTCATGAATGAAGGCGATCACTTGATCAAGTTTGCTGCGTGGTTCTTTGAAACATTCTTTGAAATCAAACAGAAAGATACGTACGTCGCAGCGGGAAAAACATACCAACAACCTAAGCGATAGACGCTCATTTCAAGAAATCCACGAAAATCAAACTGAAAGTTAATTACAAAATAAATGTGACTGGAGTCTTGTTTTTATCTAATTGTGGTGTAAAATTACAACATAGTTAAGTCAATACATTCAGGAGAAGGTCATGGGTAACGAACTTGGTGGTGCTTATATTGGCCAGATGATTGCAAAAGACGCGATGCACAAAGCGCTTTACGGTAAAGCGAAGAAGAAAAAAGCTTCTGTTTTTGCTCGTGTTATTAAAAAACTGGCGAAATAATTTAAAAAGCCCTGATTGAAAAATCAGGGCTTTTTGCTTTTCTCTGTTTTGTTGTTAGTAAGTAGCCAACATATTGCACAACATTGGCAAAACGCTACTCAAAGACTGATGACATTTAAATCTAGAATTACGCGGATTGGCTTGGTATCTCCACAACATTGTTAGGCACTTTATCTAGCCCCTTTGCTGATAACCACTTTTCTAAATCGTCAGCGCCTCCAATATATTTTCCATCTAACCAGATTTGCGGCACTGTTACCGGTGTTTTTTCGCCAATGATGGCTTTTACTTCAGGAATCATACGGTATAAGGCGGCGCTGTCTTTAACTACATCATGGTACTCATACTGAACGCCAGCCTCGTCAAGTAATTGTTTGGCTTTGACACAGTAAGGGCAAGTTGCTTTACCATAAACAATGTTACCTTTTAGCTCATCGCGTTTTACCCACTCAGCAATAACAGACTGTAAAAGCACACCCCGATTCAATGCTTCTCCTTGGCTGATAACTTTCCCTTCGACAAGAAGAATGGGTGCATGCCAAGCCCCCGCTTTTAATGGTTCCCACCAGTGCGATAACCAATCTTTTACTTCAAGTTCAACGGGCACATCGGCTAGTTCGTTTTCAAAAGTATCCTTTAAAATATCTTTGGTTAATGTACATTCACCACAAGGAATATTGACTTTGAATGGGCCCCAACTACCAGCCCAGCGATACAGTGTAATTTTGATTGGTTGACTCATATGGGTTCCTCATTTCCTTTCCTGAAAATATAGAACTTTTAAATTAGATTTTTCTTTCAACTAACTTTGTCTTTTTCGCTTCCCAATGCGTAATAAACGCAATAGATGCAATAATAATCGCAGCACCTAACCATAAACGACCAGGTGGCACCCAACCAAACACCAACCAACCAGCAACAACATTCAAAGGCAGTTTGGCGTGATCAAATGGTTGCACAAATGAGGCGTCTGCTACTGCATATGCTTTAACGATAGCCCATTGAGCGAGTGCTGTAAGTGCACCTGCGGCTAAAAGCACACCCCATATCGTCCACGTATCTGGCATAGTAAACGTCGGTATCGCTAACAAGATATTAAATGGCGTTATCAGCAGTAATAAATAGACGACCATGGTTGAAGGCGGATCGTTTACCGACATTTTTTTAACCATTAATGAATACGCTGCCCAGAAAAATGCGGCGCCAACAGGGAGCAGGGTCGCCCATGTAAATGAGTCTGCCCAAGGCTCAAGAATGATCATGGCACCAACAAACCCCGTCAATGTCGCTAACCAGCGTGCAGTACCTACTTTCTCTTTGAGTAACAAGCCAGAACCAACTGTGGCAAATAACGGAGAGGTCATGAGAAGTGCAATGCCTTGCCAAATTGGAACTGGGTAAGCGAGAGCCCATAACCAAAGTTGAATCCCGATAACAGAGAGAAAAATGCGGAATGCATGCCAGCCAAAGTGTTGGGTTCTTAAAGAACGTCTAATCCCAAGTGTACGTATGTAGGGCAGAATAACAAATAAGGCGATTGCATATTGGAATAACGCAAATGTGGTAGAGGAGACACCAAAGTTGATGCTAGCAATTTGGGCGAAGCTGTTCACTATGGCGAATGCCAAGCCAGCTGTTAGCATCCAGGACGCACCTTGAACAGGATGATGATTCAATTGAAAAATTCCAGTTTGATAGAGGTGGCGGGATCATACGTCCTATTGTTTTTCGCGCCAATAAAAAAATGCCTCCCAGAGGGAGGCGACATTACCAATTCAAAGGACGTGCCTGTTATAACAGGTACAAAGAACGAGAAGCACAAACGCTGCCATGCATTTGCATAAATAATATTGCAGAACACGTGCCAACTTTTATATGTTTGATTTTAAATGGTTTTTTGGTTTTTCTATGTTGTCGATTAGATGAAATGCACTAACTTAGTGATCAATCGCATTAAAAGAGGGCAGAAGTAGGCGTCGTTACGCTCGTTTTTCATTGCTGAGCGATGCTTGGATAGTGTGAAAACTTATCGAGTTGTGTTGGGTTAAATAAAAAATGGCCAGCAAAGGTGCTGGCCAAGTGGACTCGCTCTTAGGACAAGAGTGAATTAGAAATCGTAACGTACGCCTAGGCGCAGTGTATCTTCGCCTTCTGTTACTAGACCTGTTGTTGCATCTTTTGCTTCATCAAGTTGGTTGATGTAGTAAGACAGGTAAGTACGGAAGTTGCTGTTTAGTTTGTAGTAACCAACAAGCTCGATACCTTCAACGGTGTCGTACTTTGAACCGTTGTCTGGATCATTCTCTTGAGCTGTGTATAGAGCTGCAAGTGTCACTTTGCTTGCTACTTTGTAGCTTGCGACTAGCTCGTAAGCCGTAAAGTCTTCAGAGTCAGTCAGGGAACCTTGAGAATAAGTACCTGCTAGGTAAAGGTTGTCCATCGAGTAAGCGATACCACCTAGAATTTGATCTTCAGAGTTATCTTTATCTACATCGCCACCAGAGTATGCAAGACCAAAGTCGAGGCCCATTGGTAGTGAGTACATTCCAGAGATGCCGTATTTATCTTCGTTATCGCTAGAGTTTGCTTGGTAGGTTGCTTGAAGTTGTAGTGCATCAAACGCACCACGGTATGCGAAAACGCTGTCTTGCTTATCAGAAGACGAATCAATAACTTGCTGAACACCAGAGAATTCTGTGATATCCGTCATGTCAGAGATGATGACTGCAGCCATGTCTTGACGACCTACAGAGAAAGCACCGATATCAGAGTCGACGCCTGCATACATGTAGCGGTTTTTGAATTCACTCTTGCCCGTTTTTTGTTCGGCTTCGTAAACACCGAAAGCAGAAAGGCCGTTGCCGATGTCTGTTTTACCTTTTAGGTTAAGACGAGCACGGCTTTTATCTTCCATGGAACCTTCAACTTCAGCACCGTCTGAACCGATGAAGTCACCACGAAACTCAACGCGGCCGCCAACTTTTAATTCAGTACCGTCGTTTTTGTATACAGTTGCTGCGAATGATGGTGCTGATACCAATGCTGTAAGAATTGCAGTAGTTAGTGCTGCCTTTTTCATTTTCTTATTACCCTAGTTGTAATCGATGGGCTTTCTTGCCCGATGTGTTGATGACGCTAAGGTAAAGGCTGAAAATGAAAGATAGATTTCTGTTAAGTTATGATTTGATTGCACTTTTATTGCTGGCGAGAATAAGTGCCCCTTCTCATACCACTTATAAAAAGAAAGGTTTATCTTTTTTGAGGTTTTTTCCTCTCCGTTAAAGACTGTGTTTTTTTCAAAAAGTTCCTGAATTGTTTCTTGACCCTAAATGTAAGTAAACATTTCAATTTGGCAGGGAAGTTTGGCCTAAAAATAGCGAATCATCAGCTATTTGTGAGCTAACTCTCTCTAAAGCATTTCTTATTGTAAGGTTTTTATTTCTCGATTTTTTGAAGGCTAAGTAAACGATTGCTTTTTAGGTTTTGTCTGAGATCTTTTCACTCGGTTGTCAGGAACTAATCAAATAAAGTGTCGGCAGTTGTTACACAAAGGTAAAACTAATCTGGTGGAAACGATGCCTCGGATAGCCTTTGTATTCCTCTCTTTGTTCATCATTTCGTTTTTACGAAAGTGAACCAAAGCCGGGTCTAAAACTGACTAACCAACTAATAAGTAATGGATTTAGAAATGAATAAAAAATTATTAGCAGCGGCAATCGCGGCAGCAACCTTCGGTACTCAAGCAGTTGCAGTGGAACTATATAATAACGATGGCACAACATTTTCGATGGGCGGCCACGTTTCTGTTAATTTAAATGGATCAGAGCAAGGTGACACGGATGTGGGTACTAACTCTCCTCGTATCAATATCTCTGCGACACAGGATTTGGGTAATGGCTTCACCGCAGACGCACGTGGTGAATGGGCGCTAAACTACTTAGACGGTGGTGAAGAGTCGTTTAAAACTCGTCTAGGTTACTTAGGTATAACGCATGAGGTTTATGGTCGTGCAGTAGGTGGTACGCAATGGTCACCTTACTACGATGTCGCAGGTATTGCAGATATGCCAATCGCGTTTGCCAACGACTTCATCTATGACGATCATGGAAACCTTGGCACTGGCCGTGCGGATAAAATGCTTTCTTACCGTAATGCCATCGAGCTGGGTGAAGCGGGTGTGATCAACTTTGGTCTTGGTTGGCAGGGTGCAAACGATGATTACACGCGCAACGATGCTGGAGTTATAACTGGCGGTGCTAAATACGATGACCGTGTGCAAGCTGCGCTTTCTTACTCAGTCATGGGCGCTAAAATCGGTTACTCTTACAATGGCGGCGATTTCCAGCACCCTGCATATGCAGGTAAGCACACGGCGGAATCACACGTTGTATCAGCATCTTACGGTGCGTACGGCCAAGGCCTATTCCTTGCTGCGGTTTATGGTTCAAACGAAAACATGAACTTCAGTGCAAAAGGCGACCGTTTAGAAGAAAGTGATGCGTACGAAGCGATCATCGCATACGCTCTAGCAAACAGCCTAAACTTGAGTGTTAACTATGAGATGGTGGAAGGTAAAGAGTTTAAGAGCTCTAAAACAGAAACTGCTCGTGAAGAAATGGCACTACAAGCAGAATACAACTTCACGCCTAAATTTGTTGGTTACGCGGGTTACCAGTTTGACCTAAATGACGACAATGGTCGTGAAACTGATGACAAATGGGCGTTAGGTGCTCGTTACTACCTATAATAGGATTTAGCGAGAACTATTATTCAGCTCATTGATCTAAAGCCAGCATCGTGCTGGCTTTTTTGTCTATTTGTTTTACAAATACTTTGCTGTTTCAATTAGATGATACAAAACTCAAAACGGGGTGAATGTCTTATTTTTTACACTAGAGGTTGCTATTTAGTGTCGTTAAGTCAATAGGTTAGATTATGATGGGATTTTTGTTTTGCAGGGAAGAATGATGAGTGTTATTCAAGTTGAAGAAAAGAAAGTAGAAGTGGGTAAAGTGCTTTGTGTTGGACGAAATTACGTTGAACATATTCATGAGCTTAATAATGTAATGCCTGAGCAAATGGTGGTATTTAATAAACCCGCAACTTCCGTATCAACAACTCTGCGTTCATTCCATCAAGAGCCCCTTCATTATGAGGCTGAAATCTGCTTTTTGATCAAGGATGGACGTTATTCAGCGGTTGGTTTGGGATTGGATCTGACCAAGCGTGGTTTGCAATCCTCGCTTAAAAATCAGGGGTTGCCGTGGGAGCGTGCTAAGGCATTTGATGGCTCTGCTGTGTTTAGTCGGTTTGTCTCTTTGGATAACATTGATATCAATGATCTTAACCTTGAGCTCTTAATTAACTGTGTTCGTGTACAAAAAGGTCACGTTAACCAAATGCTCTATCCGCCGCTAACTATCCTGGATGAATTAACCAGTTACACAACACTTCAAGATGGCGATGTAGTGATGACTGGTACACCAAAGGGCGTTGGTGAGGTACATGAAGGTGACATCTTCCTTGGTCGATTAAAGTGTGGCGATGTCACCTTGTTGGAGATTGAATGGTTGGCGGATTAAAGCCAAATTCGCAGAACGAGAAATACCACCATACTGATAACCGTCGTTAAAAGAACATTTTTAGTAAAATACGCGATTAAAGCAGCCAGTACGGCAGCCAGTAAAAATGGGTTTTGCACATTGACGCTGAGCTCCCCATCGGGAATGAAAACGATAGGTGCCCAGATCGCAGTCAGTACTGCGGGGCTAGCGTAATTGAGTACTTTTTGAGTGCGCGTCCCTAATCGCAATGGTAGCTTGGGTTCTAAAAACAAGTAGCGGCTGGTGAAAACAAGTACCGTCATCAGCAAAATAGCCAACATGATCATTAGCGTTTCTCCTTTACTTGTTCCACAAAGTAACCAGTAAGCATGGCTAAAATGCTTGAAATCATCAAACTTCCCTCAATTTGATAATAGGTTAGGGCAACTGAGCTCACCAAAGCCACAATAACACTCGCGAGCACCGCTGCATTTTTAATGGTGGGTACTACTATCGCGATAAAAGTTGCGGCTACAGCAAATTCCAAACCCATTTCGTTCAGTTCAGGGATTAGACTTCCCGCAATAATGCCCGTCAATGTCGCGACATTCCAAAACAGGTAAAAACTCAGACCAGCCCCAAGTGCATACCAGCGATTAAATTGTTTATCGGAATGGTGGCCTACAATCGCAAACAGCTCGTCAGTAAGTAAGAAGCCGAGTGATAATCGCCATTTTAGAGGAAGCGGTGCAATTTTACTGCGCATCGATACACTGTAGAGGAAGTGTCGAGAGGTGATAAAAAACGTTGTCAGTAACATGGTCACTAGACCTGCTCCCGTTTTAATCATTCCCATCGCGACGAGCTGTGCAGAACCTGCGAACAAAATGGCGGATAGTGCTTGTCCTTCCAAAGGGTGAAGCCCAGTATCAATTGCGAATGAGCCTGCGAGTAAGCCCCAGGGGAGCACTGCGATACTCAAAGGCATCATCGCAAGTGTACCTTGCCAAAATAGCGTGGCTTTTGATTCTTTTTGTAACGGCAAAGTGTGGTCCATAGTTTCTTCTTATTTATTCCTAAATCAGATTACCAAGATAGCTCGGTAGTCGCATAACGCCTTGTACAATATTGCTGCTTTAGCTGTGACGGACGTATTGGCCGGGAGTGACGCCCATGGCTTTTTTAAAGTGTCGATGCAGATGGCTTTGATCATGGAAGCCGCATTCTTGTGCCACGTCTGAAATTTTTTGTCCCATTTTTAGTAGCTTCTTCGCCATACGTAAACGTTGCTGAATTTGATAGGCATGAGGCGGAAAGCCAAATTGCTTTTGAAACTCTCTCAGCAGATGAAAAGGGCTTAATCCAGACAGTTTGGCTAGTTCTTCTAGTGAGACGTCCGTTTGTGGAAAGTCTTCCAAAAATTCTCTGACTAGCTGCACTTGTCGCTGAGCTCTGGTTGACTCTTTCAGTGGTGCCCGATGAGTGCTGTGTTTACTGGCTAGCTTGATCAACGTGCCGTAAACCAAAGTTTCTCTCAATAAACGGTTGTCTGATTTTTCTAGTGTTTCAAATACCAGTCGTAACTGACTAGCCAGCTCAGGATCGTAAACCACAGGTTGAGGGAAATAGGGCAGAGCTACATTTGGTGAGCCAAGCTCTTGTCCTAAAGTTTGAAACTGCTGAGGTACGGGGTACATTGCTTTGTATTCCCAGCCGCCTTCCGAGGCTGAATGCCCGTTGTGTACTTCATCTGCATTAACAAGGATGATGCTGTCCTGTGGCGCGATATGATTCCCGCCCGTCCTAAAAAATTGTTGTGCCCCTTTTTCGATGACACCAATAGTGTAACCTTCGTGGCTATGGCGTGAAAAATTCTGCTTCTCATACTTTGCATCGAGAAGTTCTAAACCGCCGAGCTCTTGAGCTATCTTGAAGGTAGCGATTTCCTTATTCTTTTCTTTCATCTTTATCCGGTCTGCTCAAGAAAATCATTTTAGAAGTGTAACGGATCCATCGTGCTTATTTTTGTACAAAATTGCTATTCGATTTTGATAAACAGGCGAATTGATTGCAATTTTTCAGCTGGGCAAACTATGATTTTTATTTTTTGAATTATCTTGGCTATTTTGGGCTGGATGGTGTCATTTTGTTGGTATAACATTCGCCGCCTTGTTGTAGAAAAGCGGTTCCATCATGATTGATTTATCTGTACTTCCTGTTTATCTCACCGCAGTAGTGGCTTTGTTACTGTTACCAGGGCCCGATATGTTGCTGATAGCGAGCTCTAGTATGAGTTACGGTAAGAAGGTCGGTCTTTTTGCTAGCTTAGGCAATGCGACGTCTGGTGTTATTCTTACTTTGCTTGCTGCGATGGGAGTATCTACCCTGATTGCCATGAGCCCAATAGCCCTTAAAGTCCTTCATCTACTAGGTGGCGCTTACTTGTTAAAAATGGGTTGGGACTGCTTACGAGCTGAGGCATCTTCGGCTCCAGAGCTTGATGGTCAAAACAAAATAGCATCAACTTATTATCAACGTGCTTTGATGAGTAATTTGCTCAACCCTAAAGCCTTGGTCTTTTTTGTGATGTTTTTGCCGCAGTTTGTCTCAAGCAATATCACGGCATCTTCCGGTGAGCAGATGCTAGCGCTAGGGTTATTGTTGAACGTTCTTGGCTTGTCATTCAATTTATTACTTGTTGGGTTAGCAGGCACATTGGGCAAAGGGCTGCTCGAGAACGAAAAATTCCGCACGTATCAGCATAAACTAATGGGGTTAGTGTTTGTTATTCTGGCGTTGTGGATGCTGAGTAGTTTCGCCTTGTAAAGTTATCATATTCCATCAGAAAGCCAGCAATTGCTGGCTTTTTGTTTTAGGATATTGGTGTTTCCTAAGGAGAGGATATATGAAGCTTGAATTTTGTTTAAATCCAGATCAAACAGACCTTGATTTTGTTCGTGAAGGTATTCGATCTTATAACCGACTGCATTTACCTGAAGGGGAAGTGCATGCTGTAGGCTGTTTCGCAAAAGATGAGAATGGCAAGATCATGGGTGGCTTGACTGGCGAAATGTTTAAAAATACGGTGTTTGTTGAGTTTTTGTGGGTAGACGCTGAAAGTCGAACCTCTGGTCTCGGTAGCCAATTAATGTCGATGCTAGAACAAAAAGTAAAGCCTCATGGGGTTACCCATGTTTATTTGGATACCTACAGCTTTCAAGCTCTTGAGTTCTATCTCAAATTGGGTTTTGAGAAAGTGGGGCAGTACTCAGGCTATCCTGCAGAGGGCATCCACAAGTACTTTCTACAAAAGGAAATTGTAGGCTAGGGAAAGCACGGGTTAGCTTGACTTGTTCTAGTGAAAATCAAAAAAGAGGCGCGAATTTGCGCCTCTTGTTGTATCAAATATCTATGTTTCTCTTTGACTTACAAACTTTGCTGGTGCGCGTCGATAAGTTCGTTCATCTTCGCTTCTGCTGCTTGCTGTGCTTGTTCATAGCTCATATCCGCAGGGAAGAGGTTGATGACTTCGTAGTAACATTTTAGTTTTGGCTCAGTACCAGAAGGACGAACAATCACGCGTGATTGATCTTCTAGGTGATAAATCAATACGTCACTTGCTGGTAAGTCAATGGATTCTTCAGAGCCGTCGTCAAACATGCGAACCGATGTTTTAAGATCTTCGGTTACTGCAACTTTTTTACCAGCAATCTCTGTTGGTGGATTGGCTCGGAGTTTGTCGCCGATTGGTGGAGAGTTCGGGTCGAGAGCGATGCTGCGTTGTGCGTTGAAGTAGAAACCGTGCTCGCGGTACAGCTCTTCCAGTTTATCCCACAGTGTTTTGCCTTGCGCTTTAAGCTTGCCTGTTAGCTGTGAAAACGCGACGATTGCAGATAAACCATCTTTATCCCACACCTTGTTACCCACGGTATAACCGAGCGCTTCCTCATAAGCAAACAAGAATGGGTTGGTTTCTGTCTCTTGTTCCATGGCAACGTTAGTAAGCCATTTAAAGCCAGTTAATGTTTGATAGTATTGTGCGCCATGTGCCTTAGCGATGCTGCTCAGCATTCTTGAGGATACGATGGTGTTGCCAACCAAAGCGTTAGGTTGCTGTTCCAGCAAGTAATCGCCAAACAGTGAACCCACTTGGTCGCCGGTTAACATCTGATACTCGCCATCTGGGCGTTTAACTGCCACGGCAAAACGGTCTGCATCTGGATCGTTCGCGCAAGCGATATCGGCATCTACGGACTTACCTAACGCCATCACCATATCCATTGCACCGGCTTCTTCAGGGTTTGGGAAGTTGACGGTTGGGAAGCTTCCATCAGGTTCGCGCTGTTCCTTAACACTTGCCACTTTTTGGAAGCCTGCGTCGGCAAGTAGCGTTTCCGCCATATTCGCGCCAACGCCATGCATTGCGGTGTAAGCAATAGATATATCGGTATTGTTGTCAGGAGTAAGCAGCGCGTTTTCATTCATTGTCTTACGGTAAGTTTGGTAGTAGTCGTCTTCCAACCAAACTAACAAACCGTGCTGTTTTGCATCATCGAGAGACATTAAAGGTAATGGCTTCGTTGTTGCGTCATCAATTTTCGCTGCGATTCCAGAGTCGTGCGGAGGAATAATCTGTGCGCCATTCTCCCAATATACTTTAAAGCCATTGTATTCTGGTGGATTGTGACTGGCAGTAACAACAACAGCGGCCGCTGCATTCAATGTACGGACACCAAACGCGACAATTGGGGTTGCTGCAACGTCATACGTTAGGTAAACCTTGATACCAAGGGCCGTCAGTACGGATGCGG
Organism: Vibrio sp. YT-18; assembly: GCF_033337345.1. Lineage (NCBI taxonomy): Bacteria > Pseudomonadati > Pseudomonadota > Gammaproteobacteria > Vibrionales > Vibrionaceae > Vibrio > Vibrio sp. YT-18. The sequence goes on from NZ_JAWOQO010000009.1 coordinate 174,832, forward strand.
TATCATGCGCGAATTGTTTTGAATCGGGACGACCGTCGTAGCCAATAACGACACCACGACTCGCGGCATCTTTGACTTTCTCAAGCAAATAGTTCCCTAAACCAGTGGCGGTCTCTTGAATCACCAAGCGGTTCATTCGGTTTGGACCTGCGCCCACTTTGCCACGTAAGCCTGCAGTACCAAAGGCAAGGCGTGAGCCAAAGCGATCAGTAAGTTCTTGTTCATTGTTCGTATCGACGAGGTGTTGTAGCTCTTCACGAGTCTTAGGATCAGGGTCTCGTTCTAGCCATTGCGTAATTAGTGCTGTCATATCAGTCATTCCTTAGTAGGGGGAGCCTACTTTCTTGGACACTTCGTTTGGTAAGTATCTCAATGTTTTCTTTTAAATCAATGTAAATGGTTCTCAATTACATTTCAAAGAGGGCAATCGATAAACCGAATTAATTTTTCTTATCCGAACAAAATTTAATCATATTTAATTTCTTGAAGAACCTTGGAACTATAACTAGCCTTTTAACATAAATATAACAAACCGTGTCGAAATCGTAGTTTTTGTGATTTTTCGTAAAGTTGTTCGATATTTGCATCGGGACGCAAGGAAGCTCGCGTAGGCGTAGCGGCTGAGCAGAGGAGAGATCTTTTGAAAAGATTAACGACTACTCTAGCCTTATCACTGAATGTGATTTTAATCACATTTTCCTCTTTTGGTTGGTCAAAGGAAAATGACTACAACATGACAAAAGGGGTCACAGAGATAAGTGGGCAAGTGTATGAATTACATATGCTGATTTTCTATATCTGCTGTGTAATTGCTTTGATTGTTTTTGGTGTGATGTTCTATTCCATCTTCCGTCATCGCAAGTCAAAAGGAGCAGTTGCCGCACATTTCCATGAAAGCACAAAAGTGGAAATTATTTGGACGGTCATACCCATCATCATTCTTGTCGCTATGGCGATTCCCGCAACAAAAACTCTAGTAGCAATGGAAGACACAAGCCAATCGGATATCACGGTCAAGATCACAGGCTCGCAATGGAAATGGCATTACAGCTATTTTGGCGAAGATGTTGAGTTTTTTAGTTTGCTTGCCACCAGCCAAAAACAAATTGATGGAATCGAAGCTAAAGGCGCACATTACTTACTGGAAGTAGACAACCCTTTGGTGTTGCCTGTGAATCGCAAAGTGCGTTTTTTGATGACTTCTGATGATGTCATTCACTCTTGGTGGGTACCGGACTTTGCCGTCAAGAAAGACACCATTCCAGGTTTTATTAATGAAGCATGGACAAGAATTGATGAGCCAGGCGTATATCGCGGTCAGTGTGCGGAGCTATGTGGTCGTGCACACGGATTTATGCCAGTGGTGGTGCATGCGATGGAAGAAGAGAAGTTCGATGAATGGCTAGCGAGTAAGAAGGAAGAACTCGCACTTCAAAAAGCGGCGGCACAAGAAGCGCTCTCTCAAGACTTATCTATGGATGAATTGATGTCGCAAGGCGAGTCTATATACACGGCGCGCTGCGCTGTCTGTCATCAGGCAAATGGTGAGGGGATTCCGGGTGCATTTCCCGCGATTAAAGGCAGTCCTATTGCAACCGGAGATGTTACAGAGCACATAGATATTATTGTCAACGGTCGCCCGGGCACCGCAATGCAGGCTTTTTCTAATCAGTTAAGTGACAAAGAAATTGGCGCGGTTATCACATATCAACGAAATGCATGGGGCAACGATACTGGCGATACAGTGCAAGCATCCGATGTGAATGCCTTTAAGGCACAAGGCAGTGCTAAGGAGGAAATATGAGTAAGCCAATAGATAAGGCAGTGAAGTCTGTGCCAGCAGAAGCCAGTGCGAACAGTACCATTGCGATTGATGATGGTCACGAGCATCATGCCCCCCAGGGCATCACTCGTTGGTTGTATTCTACAAGTCATAAAGACATAGGCACCCTCTACCTTTGGTTTAGCTTTGCGATGTTTCTAACAGGTGGTGCGATGGCTATGATCATTCGTGCCGAACTGTTCCAGCCAGGGCTACAGCTAGTCGATCCGCAGTTTTTTAATCAAATGACCACGGTACACGGTTTAGTAATGGTATTTGGTGCGGTGATGCCAGCATTTACGGGTCTTGCTAACTGGATGATCCCGATGATGATCGGCGCTCCAGATATGGCGCTACCGCGCATGAACAACTTGAGCTTTTGGATCTTACCTTTTGCATTTCTCATCTTGTTGAGCTCGTTGTTTTTACCTGGCGGCGGTCCTGATTTTGGTTGGACGTTTTATGCTCCGCTGTCCACGACTTATGGCCCGGATAGCACTGCGCTGTTTGTATTCTCTGTTCATATCATGGGTATCAGCTCCATTATGGGCGCGATCAACGTTATCGTGACGATCGTAAATATGCGAGCTCCGGGAATGACTTGGTTCAAGTTACCAATGTTTGTTTGGACTTGGTTAATTACCGCTTTCTTGTTGATCGCGGTTATGCCGGTATTAGCGGGTGCGGTGACCATGGTTCTTACTGACAAATATTTCGGGACTAGCTTCTTTGACGCAGCTGGTGGTGGTGACCCGGTAATGTTCCAACACATCTTTTGGTTCTTTGGTCACCCAGAAGTGTACATCATGATTTTACCGTCGTTTGGAATCATCTCCGCCATTCTGCCTGCTTTCAGTGGTAAGAAGCTGTTTGGTTATCATTCGATGGTTTACGCGACGTGCAGCATTGCATTGTTATCTTTCCTTGTGTGGGCGCACCACATGTTTACCACGGGGATGCCAGTTTTTGCTGAGCTCTTCTTCATGTATTGCACTATGCTGATTGCGGTACCAACGGGGGTTAAAGTCTTTAACTGGGTTGCCACCATGTGGCGTGGAGCCCTGACATTTGAAACGCCAATGTTGTTTGCCATTGCCTTTATTGTGCTGTTTACCATTGGTGGCTTCTCGGGACTGATGTTGGCGATTGTGCCGGCGGATTTCCAATATCATGACACTTACTTCGTGGTTGCCCATTTCCATTATGTGTTGGTATCTGGTGCGGTATTCTCGATCATGGCAGCGGCATACTACTGGCTACCTAAGTGGACGGGCAATATGTACGACCACAAGCTGAGTTTATGGCATTTCTGGTGCTCAATTATTTCCGTCAATGTCCTGTTTTTCCCAATGCACTTCCTAGGCTTAGCAGGCATGCCAAGGCGCATACCGGATTACGCCATTCAGTTTGCTGATGTTAATCAAATAGTATCAATTGGTGGGTTTGCATTTGGGTTGTCACAACTGATCTTCTTATGGTTGGTGATCAAGTGTATTCGTGGCGGGGAAAAGGCTTCTGCAAAACCGTGGGAACGTGCGGAGGGCTTAGAGTGGACAGTGCCAAGCCCTGCGCCACATCATACGTTTACTACACCGCCTAAGATTGACTAGCAAAGAGTGGGGTGAGTGACATGAAACCGAATCCATCAAACAAGAAGCTCACAGTGAAGTTGCTTTTGGCGACCCTGTTAATGTTTGGCTTCGGCTATGCACTGGTCCCACTTTATGACGTGATGTGCGACGCATTGGGAATCAATGGAAAGACAAGTGAAGTGGCCGCTATTCAACCGACAGGTATGCAGCCGGACATGAGCCGAACTATTCGCGTGGAGTTTATGGCGCATGTAAGCCCAGATATGCCTTGGGAGTTTAGACCCAAAGTGATTTCGATGGATGTTCACCCAGGTGAAGTTGTGCAAACTGAATACCTTGCATTTAATGAAAGCGGGCAGAAGTTGGTGGGGCAAGCCGTTCCTTCTGTTTCTCCCGGGACTGGAGCTGCTTACTTCAATAAGATTGAGTGTTTTTGTTTTAACCAGCAGCCTCTGGATGGTAAACAGCAAGCTCAAATGCCGTTGATTTTTTATATCGAACCGGACTTGCCTGAGTCTATACACACGTTAACGCTGTCTTACACACTCTATAAACTTCCCCCTCCTACAGGCTCTTAGCCACTCAGGGAGAGAGATACAGACCAAGGTTGGTCAGTAAGGAGAGAAATTATGAGTAACAAGCCAGGAACATATTATGTTCCCGCTCAAAGTAGCTGGCCGATCATCGGTGCATTTGCTCTGTTTTTGGTTGCTGTTGGCGCGGGCATGACCGTCCAGGGGACACAAAGTGACGGTGCAGTGGGAACCATTGGTGGCATTGTGCTAGCGGTGGGCTTCTTGTTCTTGCTTTACATGTTGGCTGGTTGGTTTAGTAATGTGATTACTGAATCACTGAGTGGAAAATACAGCTCGCAAATTACTCGTTCTTTTCGCCAAGGAATGAGCTGGTTTATCTTTTCTGAAGTGATGTTTTTTGGTGCCTTTTTTGGTGCCTTGTTCTACGCCAGAATGATTTCTGTGCCTTGGTTAGGTGGGGCAGATAATAACTTCATGACTAACGAAGTCCTGTGGCCAACCTTCGAAGCGATGTGGCCACTCACACTGACACCGGGAGGAGAAACAACACAAGCTATGCCGTGGCAGGGCATACCCCTTACCAATACTATCTTGCTGCTATTGTCGTCTATTACGCTACATATGGCGCATATAAGCCTTGAACAAGACAAAAGAACGGCACTGATTGTTTGGTTAGAGATAACCATCGTACTTGCTGGCTTTTTTCTATATTACCAAGCGGTTGAGTATGTTCATGCTTATCAAGACATAGGGCTCACGTTGCAGTCCGGTATTTACGGTAACACGTTCTTCATGTTGACGGGGTTCCACGGTTTACACGTTTGTCTTGGGACTATCTTCTTGATCGTGCTGCTGTTCAGAATCGCTAAAGATCACTTTTCGCCAAAGAACCATTTTGCCTTTCAAGCCGGCAGCTGGTATTGGCATTTCGTGGATGTGGTTTGGTTATGTCTGTTTGTGTTTGTTTACGTACTTTAGGCGCAGTGTGAACTCTTGGTTCGACTAATAAGGGCGAGGGTTTGGTGCTAGCCAACCCGAGCTGAGCGCAATAAGCAAAAGGACGACCACCAAAGCGGAGAACATGACTCGACGGCCTAAGTAATGACTCATGGGTTTGTCTCTTTTTTCAGGATTATCTGGGTCTTCACGAACCATTTCGATAAGCGCTTTTGCGAGGTTGAAGATAATGAAAAGCAGCAAAAGGACAAGCGTCAGTTTGAATAGAAATACGGTGGACATGGCACCTCCGGTTTCATCATTGTTGTTATCAAGACAATTATGGCTATCGAAACGGTTTTGGGTTGCAGTTGGTTTAACTGTGGTTGTGTTTTCTCTTTTGGTCAAACTGGGTTTTTGGCAGTTTGAGAGAGGGCAAGAAAAACAAGCATTGGAACAAGCCATTCTCGCGCGTGCGGATAGTGCGTACCAAGCACTAAGCGTCGTTCTTGAAGACAACGACTGGCGAGAGGAAAGTATCCTCGGGAAAAAAGTGGAAGTTAATGTTGTTCCTCAGGCGTTTCCCGTAATTTTGTTAGACAACCAAACGCATCAAGGCAGTGTGGGATATTTAGCATTTCAGATTGTATTGACGAGCGATGAGCCTAGTACCTATGCGTTATTGGAGCTTGGTTTTGTCGAGGGAAGAGCAGATCGCTCAATGTTACCAACGGTCACCAAACTCGATAATTCGATTTTCATCACAGGACGCCTGTACCGAAAATCTACTAATCCACTGAGCTCAGAGTTAATGCCGGAAGTTGGCGATGTTATTCGCGTGCAAAACCTAAACATCGCGCAATTGAATCAGCTACTGAATATTGAACTTATGCCCGCAGTCTTGCAGCCAGACAATTTAACTCGTTGGCCCTATGACTTTCCTTGGAATCCATTACCACTCAATAGTGCCAAACATTTTGGCTATTCGATTCAATGGTTTTCGATGGCAGGTGTTTTCTTAATACTGACTTTAATTGTTTTTGTTCGTTGGCAAAAAAAGTTGCGTCACATGGAGGTGAAGCATGACATCTAAAGTAACCAAAGGACGACTAATGTTGATTGCGCTGGTTTGTACGTTCGCGCTTCCCGCTGTCATTGCAAAAGTCATTCTCACACAAGGGTGGTATCAAAGCGGAGTGACCAATAGAGGCGAGTTAGTCGAACCATACACGACGTTAGAGCAGCTTGGTCAAGAGTCACCTCTCAAAGACCATGGTTGGCAACTCGCTTATGTATTGCCTAACGAATGCACTGAACAGTGTAAACAGCAGCTTTACCTGCTTCAGCAAAGTCATGTTGCTTTAGGTAAGTATCAAGAGCGAGTAGTGCCAGTCGTTTGGCAGACTGAGCATTCAGATCCCATGGAAGTATCGATGTTAGCGATGCAAATGAATGAATTGGTTACCGCAAAAGTGAAACCTGGGCAAATGTTGATCGTTGATCCTCTTGGGCAACTGGTGATGTCTTACTCGCCGAAACCAAATGAGGACTTAGTCCTATTGAATAAAGGTATGTTGGCGGACTTACGCAAGCTCTTAAAACTGTCACGAGTCGGTTAGAGGAAGTGCATATGAAATTAATTCAGTTGGTTAGATTCAGTTTGCTGCTAACTCTCGTGGTGATCATGTTAGGGGCATATACTCGCCTTTCAGATGCAGGGTTAGGTTGCCCGGATTGGCCTGGTTGTTATGGGCACTTTTCTGTGCCGCATCAAGAAGAAGACGTCATACGTGCTAACCTGAACTTCCCCGAGCGGGCAGTAGAGCATGAGAAAGCATGGCTTGAGATGATTCATCGCTATTTTGCAGGAACGTTAGGTTTAGTCATTTTTGCGATGGCAGCGATATCAATAAGGTCTGAGCGTGTAAATTCAACCATTCCGATGTTGCTCAGCGTATTGGTGATTGGGCAGGCACTTTTGGGAATGTGGACAGTTACTCTTAAATTAATGCCCGTCATCGTGATGCTTCACTTGCTCGGTGGTTTTGTTTTATTGGCGTTACAGGCGATTTTTTACTGCCAATTAAAAGCGCAAAACAATCTCTATTTCTCTCCATCTTCTAGCTCTCTGAGAGGCTTTTCATTGTTGGTTTTTCTGGTTGTTTTGGTGCAAGTGCTCCTTGGAGGATGGACTTCGTCAAATTATGCTGCGCTGATGTGTACCACACTGCCGATTTGTGAGGGAGACTGGATGAGCCATCTCTCATGGAAAGAAGCGTTTTCTTTCTGGCAAACTGGATTCGAGAATTATGAATTTGGTGTCTTGGAGTATCCGGCAAGAATGACTATACACGTCACTCATCGTATAGGCGCTATTGTTACCGCCACCGTGGTATTGGCTTATAGTATTGGGCTTATGAGGCAAGATTCTCATCATTCACAGAGAATCGGAGGGTGGTTGTTATTCACTCTGGTGTGCCAAATTATGCTGGGTGTAAGCAACGTAGTATTTCAACTTCCTATCTATGTCGCGGTGGCGCACAACCTCGGTGCCGCTGTTATGTTGAGTCTCGTTTGTGTTAGCCAGTTTTACTTGTGGCAGGGTAAAACGGCTTGGAATTACACCGCGAAAGGAGTTCGCTATGAGTAAAGAAATCGCGCTGTCGTTAAATGGGCGAAAGCGACTAAGTTCCGTTTATTTGAAGTTAACGAAACCTAAAGTGGTGGCGTTAATGTTGGTGACGGCAGTAGTAGGGATGAGCTTAGCCCCAGTTGATGATTTCCCCTGGTTGCAGGCGGTAGTTGGCCTAACGGGGATTGGTCTGATGGCCGGGTCTGCGGCAGCGTTTAATCATCTAATTGACCGCCGAATTGATGCGAGAATGGCACGTACACATAAACGACCATTGCCATCGGGTGAGACTAAACCATCATCGGTGATAGCCTTCGCTACAGTTTTAGGTGTCTTAGGGTTTGTACTTCTCTATGCGATGGTCAACCCGCTGACGGCATGGTTGACTTTGATGAGTTTGCTCGGCTATGCGATGGTATACACAATGTACCTCAAACGTGCTACGCCCCAAAATATCGTCATTGCAGGGATTGCCGGTGCGATGCCGCCTCTTCTCGGTTGGACTGCTGTAACAGGGCAATTACATGCGAATGCTTGGCTGCTCGTGATGATCATTTTTATCTGGACGCCACCACATTTTTGGGCTCTGGCTATTCATCGTGTCGAGGATTACCGCAAGGTAGATATTCCCATGCTGCCAGTGACACACGGCATTGAGTACACCAAAACTTCTATTCTGTTGTATACGGTGCTATTGACTTTGGTTTGTGTCCTACCGGTTTTGGTTGGTATGGTCGGCGTGGTGTATCTTTTTGCCTCGCTACTCCTCAATGCTGGCTTTATGTACCATGCATGGAAGCTAAAATATGCACCAGAGCCAAATACCGCGATGGAGACGTTTAAATTCTCTATCTATCATCTTTTGGCGTTGTTCATTGCATTGCTTTCGGATCACTATATTGGTTTTTAACCTCTCTTAAAACAGAAAACGCCGCGTGGTTCGCGGCGTTTTTGGTTTTGATACTTTGGCTTTAAGACAAAGCTTTCTAGATTTATTGAATTTCTAGCAGTTCAACATCAAAGATCAAAACACTTGCTGGTGGAATTGGGCCAGAGCCACTCTTACCATAGCCAAGCGTGCTTGGTACGAAAAGGCGGATTTTCTCACCTTCTACCATGTATTGTAGACCTTCTTGCCAGCCTTTAATGACTTGGTTAAGGCCAAATGAAATCGGCTCACCACGATTAACAGAGCTATCGAATACCGTGCCATCAATCAAGGTGCCGTGGTAGTGTACTTTTACTTTACTTGTTGCCGTTGGGTGAACCTCACCTTCGCCTTTTTCAAGAACCATGTATTGAAGGCCACTTTCTGTTGTGATGACGCCTTCTTTTTTCGCATTTTCTAGTAAGAATGCTTGGCCTTTGGCAAAGTTTTCATCTGCTACTTTATGGTTTGTCCAAGTACGGTAAATGAAAAAGCCCGCCAAAATAAAAATAATAAGAGGAAACAAAAATTTAGACACGTAATCTCCTTGTCTATTTAGGTTGTTTTAGCAAAAAGTTGATGGTTTCTGCCATGGCTTCAACGCTGTCATGACCACCAGTAATCACTTGATATTTTCCGTTTACGATAAAGGCTGGAACGGAGTTAATTTGGCCTCGCGTGGTGATCGCTTCTGCCTTAGTGATGTACTCAAACAGCGCTTTTTGCTGTGCTTCATCTAAATGGTAAGGGCTGATAAGGTTGCGAGACTCAAAGGCTTTCTCAACAGCGATTTGGCGTTCCTCAGCCGTTGCATCGGCACCCATTTGCACAGCAGTAAAAAGATCTGCCATAAACGCTTTATCTGGTGTTGATTCAAGCTGCATTACGGCAGTATAGAAGATGATGGCGCTCACTTGTGCACTTTCATTGAACGTTACATGCATTTTTTCAACGCTTTGATCGGTCAATGATTCAATTTGAGGGACAAACTCTTCCATTGAGCGGCAGTGGCCACAAGTTAAAGAGAATGCTTCAGTCAGGGGAGCTAAATCATATTCTTCAAGGGATACTGGCAAAACTTCGTATTGTTTGCCTTGCTGAGGCTGACTCTTGCCGCTATCGCATGCCGACAAAGCCATTACGGCAACAACAACAGCAAAGCCTTTCGATATGGTTTTTAACATAGTAGTGCTCTAAATGAGAAATTTGCGTTAGTTTATCGGTTAACGATAGTGACTAAAACCATTAAATAACAATAAAGTGAGACCATTGGTAACAGACTTTGCCTGACGTATGGGCTGTAAGGGTAGGGTATTTTAGTGTTGCTTTTTATTTGAGAGATGATTTTGCATTGACTCCAGTGGCATGAACGCTGCATAGACAAACCAATCGGTGGACAAAAGCGCTAAAGATTCGGCGTGTTTTGTCGACACAATGAACAAGAGTTTTTCTACGTTGGTAATGGTATGAAGCATTGGTTATTAATTGTTTGTGGCATTCTGGCCGGGTGCAGTAGCCTCGATCAAGATATGGTCCCAGGTGGGAACATTTTAGATACAGCTCCTAAATCAAACACTGAGCTGAGACACCCAGAATGGGGATACCCGAGCGTATCCAATGTGGCTTCTTCCCCTCGTTCATATCAAACGGCGAGGGCGTCAGTAAAAAAGTCGCAAAACGTGACCTCTCTGGAAATGTTCCTGAGCAGGCATAACATTCCTCACGAGACGCTCAGTGGTGGTCACCTGATGATACGTTTGAAAGAGCAAGTGCATTTTCAAACGGGCTCTGCACGGTTATCTGCTCAATCTCAAGACTGGATTCGAAACATTGGTCACTATCTGGCTGGAAGAACTGATGTTGATGTCGTGATTGATGGTCATGCGGATAGCACGGGAGCTGAAAGCTTCAATGACACGCTATCTGAAAAGCGAGCTCGTGAAGTAGAAAAACAACTATTGGCGACGAGTATTCCACGTCAACGAGTGTTTTCTAGAGGCTTCGGAGAGTATGTACCGAAGTGCAGCAATGCGACAGCGAGTGGTAAAGCTTGCAATCGGCGCGTAGAGCTAACATTGATCGTGGATGAATAACGCAGACGTTAGGCGGTAATCTTCGTTGTGTTGTTCTCGCATACCCGTTATTTGCTTAGTGGAGTTTAAGTTCGGAGTTGAGTAAGAAGACTGAATAAGGAAAGCTCGCACGGCAACATTTAGCTAGAAAAAATAGAAAAGAGGCACCGTTAGGTGCCTCTTTTACATCCGCCAATGTTCATAGGGGGAACTTAGGCAAATTCTTTTTCAACGTAAGCGACGATGTCAGATGACTCGTATAACCACTGTGTCTCGCCATCTTTTTCGATACGAAGACAAGGGACTTTAACTCGCCCACCACCTTGCTCTAGTTCAGCTCGATGAGTCGGGTTATTTTTTGCATCACGTAGCTCAATGTTCACCGATTGACGCTTCATTGCACGGCGGACCTTTACGCAAAAAGGGCAGGCTTCAAATTGGTAAAGTGCGTATTGTTTCGCTTTTTCATCAATACGTTGCTGTTCTTCTGCGGTGCGCTTAATACCACGAGGTGAGAACACCACGTTCAGCAATAAGATAACCTTGCCTAAAATCCAACGGATAAACTTCATAATGATCCCTTGATGTTCATTGGGTAATTGTCCTTTAAGAATGCAATCATGATGCTTGTTGCACTGAGCGTGAAGTCTATCAGTTGTTTGAAATGGATAAAACCATGTATTTTATATGGAAAATAGACGTTTAAACCAACCCCAAAAGCCACTTGCTGAAGCCGGACGGGCCTCTTTACCTTGATAAAAACTTTGCATGAGTTCGGTTCTGAATGCATCAACGTCCATGCGTTTCATGACAAGCTCGTGCTGCAATGTATTTTGAGTCTGCTCGGCATGATCGTGCGCCAAGCTGAAATCCATATTTAAATAGCCTTGCGTGTATAACCAAAGGTGGGTGACTAAGATTAGGTCTTCAGCAGATTGGTTAGTAAACTTATCCGCGTGCTCATTACCCAAGGAGTCAGTCAGAACTTGCTGCATACGCTGGGTAGAGTGAGCATGTTGCTCGTAGTTAGCACTTGCTTCAATATGTGATTTGGTCAAAAGGCCAAGCAGGTGAAGAGTAGGTGCTGTTGTGGGTTTGTTCTCACAAACTTTTGTAAATAGTTGTGACTGTTCTTTTAACCAACGTCGCTTTGCTGCTTTATGTTCTTTAACAAAGGGGATTTCTTCAAATCCCATCTCTTGACTCAGTTCACTAAGAGACGTCATGGTTTTTTAGTTCCTTCACCGTTACTTCGATATGTTGATCATTGATATCAACAAAAATTGAGCTGCCAGTAATCATAACAGAAAGGCTAGTACCTCGGTCAAGGTGCTGACAAATCAAGTCGATAGCGTCATAGTCAAAGCTCTCTACGTTGACGGGAAGCATTGAGAACTTTCCTGACATTTTGTCCCACCAGACAGCCGCTTTGGTGTTATAAGTGTAAACTTTTACATGCTTTGCGAGGCGAGAAGCTTTCTTAATTCTGTCTGGTTCTGGTTCGCCAATTTCAATCCAGTGAGTAATGCTTTGATCATCGCCAACATGCCATAAATCAGGCTCTTCAATCGTAGAGAGTCCTTTTGTAAACTCTAGATTGCTTTGAGCATTTAAACAGTAAGCTAGAATGCGAGCCAACATTCGTTGCGGCTTTTCAGAAGGGTGAAGGGCGATAGTTAGATTTTTAGAATCGTAATAGTCATTATTCATATCGGAAATGGCGATACGAAATTTGTAAATGGTTGGTTTAAGAGCCATAGATTTATATCGTTTTGTTGGCAAAATAAGTTTTAGGCAAAAAAATAGCCAGCTTTAAAAGCTGGCTATCGTATCAAATTCTTTAAGAATTAAAGTACTTTGATTTGCTCTGCTTGAGGGCCTTTTTGACCTTGAGAGATAACAAATTCTACTTTCTGGCCTTCAACTAGAGTACGGAAGCCGTCACCAGTGATTGCAGAGAAGTGAGCAAATACGTCAGGACCGTTTTCTTGTTGAATGAAACCGAAGCCTTTAGTTTCGTTGAACCACTTAACTGTGCCAGTAGCTGTGTTAGACATGTCTATTTCCTAAATATCTAAATAATGTAATCTTTCGCCTCAACGGCGCTTATAGCGTGGAAAAATAAATTGCTATTGCGTACCACAGGACGACGGGTTACAAGTAATCCAACGAAATGTGAAAACAAAGAACTTTCTTTCTAGCCGTGTTTGAGTCTAGGTTAATTCCACGAAGAGTCAACATATATTAGTGCTTTATGGACAAATATTTGTATTTAGTCACTATTTAACCAGCATGTTTTTGATTAAATTTCAAATAAATGACGGTGATGTGAAGTTTTTTAGCATAAAATTCAACTAAATCTATAAATTTGACTTATTTATATAATTATTGTCCAATCTGGTTCGACCATTAAGGAGGATTTATGGCAAAGCGTAAAATCAGTCCTCAACCGAGTGGCTCACAACATGAGACCGACTTCGGCAGAGGTGAAATCAAAGACAACGCGTTAAAAGCGGTTGTTACCAGTCAGCTGTTCCAAACACGAGTCGTTAAAGCGAAAAAAGGTAAAGGTAGCTTCAGCCGTAAAATGAAGCATAAAGGCAAAGAGCCCTATTCAAAGTTCTCCCCAAGGTGGATTTTGAATAGGGCTTTTTTATTGGTACTAGGTGTTTGCAAAACTGATGATATTCAATTTTTTAGTACCAGATAAGTTTTCCTAATTTATCATGTACTGCTTCAACTGCTTCAACTGCTTCAACTGCTTCAACTGCTTCAACTGCTTCAACTGCTTCAGCGAACCAAGCGTTGAAAGTACCAATTAAGTACTAAAACTTACTAAGTTAGATTCATATCAATAAGCGTCACTTCCTGTCTTATGCAACTCTACTATATCTTTAGTCTAATCAAACAGCCGAGATTATGGTTTAAAAAGACTGGTGAGAAGTAGGTATGTCATCGACGAGTTATGGTACTTATGGTTGCAAATGTAAAAAAGCGTGTGCTTCTTTATTACTAGTGTGGCTGTCCATTTGTCCGATGGCGCATGCGCACAAATCAGAGTCTCATTCTTTAATTGTTGCTAACTCCAAAGCGTGGAAGCCGTTCTCTTACCTTAGCCCAGATGGTGAACCTAAAGGTATTTTAATCGACTTTTGGAAAGAGTACGCGGCGAACAACCAAATCGACGTTCAGTTTCTCCTTTTGGATTGGGATGCTTCTTTGCAAGCCGTAAAAGAGGGTAAGGCTGACTTTCACGGAGGACTTGTCTACTCGCCCGAAAGAGCGAAGTATATGGACTTTGGCGCAGTCATAATGCCTATCCAAACCAAATTGTACGTAAATAAAGATGTACTTTCGGTTGATATCAGGAGTGTTTTAACTGGCGAAATGACGATGCCAATTGGCGTTGTTAAAGGAAGTTACGAGTCTGAGTTTGTTCAGACGAATTACCCGAATGCACCTATCGCAGAATACATTAACAATGATTCGATGATACAAGCCGCCGTCGATAAAAAGGTGCTGTACTTCGTTGCAGACCTGCAAGTTGCTAACTTTTATATGGCAACCACGCCGGGAGCGGGTATGTTTGTCCCGACAATTAGCTTATATAGTAAAGATCTTCGGATTGCAGCAGGAATGCACAGTGCAACTTCCATTTTAGAGGTATCACGAGCGTTTGAAAAAGTCATCGATACGGATCGTGAGCGGATCCTCGCCCGTTGGAGTGTGGTGAAAACGGTTTATCCACTTTATCTTTTCCCTATTGCTATTTTCATTATGGCGGTCGCAACGCTTTATCATATTTTTGCCCTCAAACGTATGGTTGCTCTTCGGACAAGGCAATTAACGATTGCCAATCAGCAATTGCTGGAGATGACGTTGACGGATTCTCTCACAAAGCTATACAACCGTAGACACCTGATTGAGCAATTGGCGCTACTGAATCATTTGAAGCGAAACTTAACGGTGATGGTGTTTGATATTGATGATTTTAAATCAATCAATGATCGATATGGCCACCTTGCTGGAGACCGAGCAATAGTTGCCATCGCAGAAGCCGCTAAGTCGATGACTGATGACCGAATGACATTGGCGAGAATTGGAGGAGAAGAGTTCGCACTCGTTACGTCGTCTCTGTCAGAGCGAGAAGCGCTCAATTTTGCCAATATGCTTTGTAAAGCCGTTTACGATCAGCCTGTTATACTGGGCGGACAAGCAATTCATTTGAGTATCAGTTTGGGCTGTGCTTACTATCCTGAGTTTACCCACATCGTGAGCTTGCAAGATGCTGACGAGTTGATGTATCAAGGTAAGTCTGAAGGAAAGAATCGTGCAGTTTTCCAAGTTATAACAGACTGTCAGCTTCAACCTGCGCTTCGTCAAGTGAATTAGATCTCGCTAATTCAACTGATACTTCAAACCATCCTCAAGCCTCAAAGTTTTAGTCAGAGTAAGGTGGTAAGCGTTGACGATCACGTTGCGTTGTTTTCTTTGAGGCCAATTTGCGTACAAATACTATCACTTTCATATATATAAACCCCCGCTTGCTCACGTTTTTATCATAGAAGCAGTAATTGTTTTAAAGTGATAAGTGATTTCTTGGTAAAGATCAGAACCCCTGTCTACACTCAGTGTAAAGTAATTAATATAAAGCATGATGCATACAGTGTTGTACAAAAACAATTAAAGAAGATAAGAAATAAGTTGGCTTGAGAAGGACGGGGAATGAACAACGAATGCTTTGCTAGGTTCCGAGCTGTCACGGATGAACTGTCAATGAAAGAATCGTTGTCAGTTGGGAAAGACCCTTATGCTCACTATCTCAAAGATATTGTGGGCATTGATTTGTTGTCTCGTGAAGAGGAGTTGCATTACGCCAAACTTAATCGAGCTGGTGATGAAGAAGCGCGCGAAATGTTGATTGAGTCTAATCTTCGACTTGTTGTGAAAATCGCAAAAGGCTACCTCAAACGGCCAGGCAATAACTTTACTCTGCTCGATTTAATAGAAGAAGGTAATATTGGTTTGATAAAAGCGGTCGATAAGTTCGATCCTGAGCCAGGCTACCGTTTTTCTACTTATGCGGTATGGTGGATTCGCGAGAATATAGAAGCGGCATTAATGAACAATGGCCGCACGGTACGTTTACCTGCTCATGTGTGCAAAGAGATAAATAGCCTGGCTTTAAAAAAGCTCGATGCGTCAAAAAGTGAGAGCAAGGAGTTGTCTATTTCTGAACTCTCACGCTGCTCAGGGGTGAAAGCAGAGCGTATAGATGAACTTGTTGCGCTTAGTGGCTTTATTGATGTATCGACCACTGCGGACCTACATCGCGTTCCATTTGTTCTTGAACTGTGTGAAAGTGAGTATACGCCAGATCCACAACAAGACTGTGAAAATCAGTGCTTTACTCAAGCTATTGAAAATATTATTAAAACCTTGCCAACTAAGTTGCAGAAAGTCTTAATCCATCGATTCGGATTATTTGACCAGAGAGTGAAAACCTTGTCGGAAATAGGCCTGTTGTTAAACGTGTCTAACGAGCGTGTTCGTCAGATGCAGATAGAGGCGGTTGAACGCGTGCAGAAACGTCTCCGATTCGATGGTTGGGTTTAAGATTTTTAGCCCCTTATCCTAGCCGATTAATTTACTGGCTTGCTACTCTGTTCTTCCGTAAGTAACAGCAGCTCAAGCTGTGCTTTAGCTGCTGCCTCCAATCTCCATACACTCAATAATCGGTTAAGTGCTGCGCGATAAGCACGACTTTTGAGTAAAAAAGCGAGCGTACTTGTGTAGTTGTTTACGACTTGCGCTTGTGTCTCGACTAATGCGGTTTTGTTTTCGATGTCGATGTGTTGAAGGTTAAAGTCAGGAAGAAACGCACACTCATACCATACCTCTACAATTTCACGAATTTCGAGTTCTTCTTCAGGCACGTCGAAGTCTTGTAACTGGTAGTTTTCTGGTATCGTTGATAAATAAACCACATCCAATTTGTCTGCAACAAATGTATACATCGGATTCCTTAGTGTACGCGCTTACAGAGTAAATAGTCTCATCGTTTACATTTTTGTCAATGACCGTGCTCAAGTATGAATGATGAACCACACCACATTCCGAACTTAACTTAGACTTTTTAAGTACTTATCGGTTAACCCGAAATATTTCAGGTTGCCATCTGGCTCCAAGACTAAGCTCATGTTGGATGTAGAGATCATGCCCGGATCATTCGTTGAGAAAATAACGGTCTTATTTAGTAGTTTGTCGCTGAATAACCGCTTGAAGTAGTGCGAGTTTTCTTGCTCAGCACCATTAAATGGCTCGTCAATGATAATCAAAGATTGTTCGCAGTTACCTAGCCCTAATGCGAGCCGCAGTCTTTGTTGAATACCATTTGGTAAACTTTTACAGATATCAACGCTCAATTGAGTGTCCAGGCCTTGTGGCAACCATGTATCGAGCTCAAAGAAACTCACCATTTCACGCATTTTTTCTGTTGGGATTAACCCATTATGCAAGATGAAGTTAGTCTCCAAGGAGCCTTCAAAAATATGCAGGTTAAACGGGATGTAGTTAATCGAGGTTCGATAGCGGTAACTGTTGAATTGTTTGATGTTATAACCGTCCACCGAAACTGAGCCTTGATAGCGTTCCTCTAGCCCAGCGATAATAGAAATGAGCGTCGTTTTACCGCAACCTGTTGGTCCACAAATCACAACTTTTGCGCCCGGTGGAATTTTAAAACCAAGATTAGTTAAGCCTGTTGCCGCACCACTATAACGATGGCTCACACCAGAGCCGACGATACTACCTTGAAAGAGGCGAATAGGGGGGCTTTTCTCTAACGTTAGCTTATCGTCATTCATCGCCATAAGGTTGTTGATTTGCGCAGAAGACGCCTTAATGGATTGGAACTTAGAAATAGAGTTGTAGATGCCCATAATAGGCCCCAACGCCTTCCAGACTAAAATTACGGTAGCAAGCATTGCACCTGCATCGGAGGTGCCGTCCATCACGCCGATAACGGCCGCGACGATACTTGCGGTACCAATAACCTGAATCAAACTCCCGCCTGCTGCCTGAACCCTGCTATTAGTCACTGAAACATGTTCTGCATCGCTGGTGCTTTGTAAATGCGATGCGCTAAAGCGGGACTGGATAACACGCAATAATGGCAAGCCTTGGATGGTTTTTATACCACGAAGAATCTCATTCCATTGGTAAGAAACCATGGCGTTGGCGCGAGAGCTCTTGGACGTGGCTTGCGAGTAGATGTAACGAGAATAAACACAGAACACCAACATTAGAATCAACCCCGCCATAACGACTAGCGCTGCGGTACCAGACATAAGAGCAATGGCAATAATGAATACGATAACAAACGGCATGTCGAAGTAGCTTAATGTTGACTCTGCGGTTACCAAACGGCGGAAAGTGTCGATGTCCTTCAATCGTGCTAACTGAGAAGAGACACCAGCGGTAGATGTCATCGAATAAGGAAGCCACAACAGTTTGGATATTACGTTTTGAGAAATATGCACCGCCAAATCCTTTCCTGATGTGGCGATGATGTTGACCCGCATTTTCTTGAAAAAGTATTCCGAGAACCCAACAATCACAGCAAATAACGTGAGCCAATAAAGCGTGGCTTGCGAGCTAGAGGTTAAGGCGAAGTTGTACACACTCATAATAAAAAAGGGCTGGAGTGCGCCGAGAATGCTGACCACGAAGCTGAGAATAATCAGGCTTTTGAGTTCATTGTTGTAGCGATAAAACGCGTATTTAATCCAGTTACTGCGGTCTTGAGATTCAGGTGGCGGTTCTCGGAATAAGCGGGAGTATTCGCTGATCGAGACCAACAAGCACGGCTTCTTGCAGAGCGGGTATTCAATGGTGTTGTTATTTGTGTAATCAAACAGGATCAGTTTGCCGTCTTTAGTGCCCAAGAAAATCGCAGTGAGGTTTTCTATCTCGATAAAACAAGGATGAGGATGCCCCTCGATGTGCTCCAACGTTTTTAGTTTGGTGACGTCACAACGGTAACCAAGGCGTTCAATCGTAGCGATAAAACTGTCGCTGTCTTTTGGTTTAGGGATAAAAGCATCGCTGAGGATAGAAGGTGTGCCTTCCCATTCAAGCGCTATGAGGGTGTAAGCTAAACCACGAATCAAAGGTGACTCATTGTATCGCTCGTCATAACTGCGAGCCTCAAAGTCCAACAAGCGCTGAGGGACATTATTAAAATCAACCAAAATACTCATTGGTCACCTCCGGTAAGTTTGACGCGTTTGAGGCGATGATTGAGTTTGTCCATCTTGTTGCTGACGATGATGAGGATTTTGTCGTTGGCGCGATAGGCGGTGCTGGTCAAAACCAATCGAGCAAAGTCGTCATCATAAACACAGTCGATGTCGTCGAAGATCAACACACGTTTGTTCGCGAGTAAGGCACGCACTAACAACAAGGCATAAGCGACTTGGCGCGAGAATGGGTTGCGTAAATGTCCTTTAAGCTCGGTGTAAAAACCAGCGGGAAGGGCATCGATTTGTGCCTTGATGTTCATGGTTTCGCAAAGCGCAAATGCCGTGTTATTTAAGCTTGGGCGGAAACAAGTCAAGTTGTCGATGATGGTGCCTTCGACGAACGAGCTGGTTTTGTCGACCATCAGCACGCTATTACGCCAGACGTTGTAATTGACGTCATCGAGCGGTGTCTCGTTGATTTGGATATCGAGCTTGCTGTCGGTTTTTTGCCGCGTAATGCAATTGGCAAGATGGGTTTTGCCTGCTCCGCTTTTCCCCGTCAGCAAGTAAGCGTGACCGCGTTCAAACTCGATGCGTTGCTTTTCCGAATACTTCACCGAGATGCGCTCGACTTCTGTCGTGTCATTTTGTTGTTCTACAGATGCAGCAAGTTCAAGCAGCTCGGCGATACGTTGAATATGAAGCTTGTTCAACTCCCATCGACTCACCGTGCGCATTACTTGCTGGTATGGCGCGAAGTAGCGGTTGGTAAGCATGATGATGGCAGCCATGATGCCTTGGCTAGATTGCATGTTGATAACTGCCGTTGCCAAAACTACCACCACACAAGCAATGGAGAGCTGTTGTATGAGCGACAAGATAAGGCTGAAGTTCGATTCGATTTGCTCGTATTTGATGTTCTCGACTTCACGCTCTTCCACCATTTGTGTCATGAGGCTCTCAACGCGATATTCCATATTGCGCGCTTTGATATCGAGTGGGCTAGAGATGATCTCGATGATTTTAGAAGTAGTTAAGCCTTCGATGTCGGATTTGTTTTCTAAGCTGTTGATTTTTTGCTTGGAAAGACTGAGTGCGAACACCGCCAAAATGATGGAGGCGAGCAAGATAGTCACTCCCGCCCAAATGTTGATCAGACCGATAATCAGAATGGTCAGTATGCTGACGGCAAGGTTGATCAATGCCCGTACAGATTCTCCGCCAAAGAAGGATTTAATCTCTGGAATGGTCGCAATACGCTCTAGGTATTCACCGGGTTCTAGACGACGAAACTTCGATATCTCAGCCAAACAGATGGATTGAAACACCTTGTTGGTTAAGTTGGTTTCGAATTGCTTCATGATCACCGACGAAATCTTCTCTTCCTGATTCTTTAAGTGATAGTCGAGGAAGATAGTGATCAAGATAATGGCAAACAGAAGAAACAGCGTGTCTTTGGCTTGGTTAGGTAAAACTCGGTCAAAAATAATCAGTATCGAAAAGGGCAGCACTAAACCAAACAGCGTCGAGATGACCGTCGAGAAAGTCAGGTAACACTTGTCAGCAAAGTTAATCTTCTGGGAAAAATGCTCAGTTTGCATTGCGACCTCCTTTCTTAATCGATGGTTTGGAGAGAAGGTGTTTTGGAACTAAGTCTTGATTGCTTCTGCCTTCGATATCGCTCATTAACTGCATGATGCTTTCGATGGATTGCACCGACAGCATGCCTTTGATTTGCTCAAGATTGATCGATTCAATGATGTAGTCATAACGCGCGCTCTCGTAATCACGTAGCGCGCTGAACAGTTTACTTTCCGCTGCCAGTAAGTCGGTAATGGTTCGCGTACCAAGCTGGTAGGCGCGCTGAATGCCTTTGTAGGAGGCGTAGTTTGCACGAATGATGTTCTCGTAACTGCTAATAGCTCGGGAGAAGTCGTTAATGTTGAGTACCGAGGTGTTAACGCTATTGCGCGTCGTGAACAACGAATCTTGGTACAGCAGCTCGGTTCGCTCGATGGCAGTCGACGATTTTTGATAACCGTAGTAATCCGAACCGCCGGAGAAAATCGGCACATTCAAGTTCAAACCGACGCTAGTGGAGTTACTGTCCCCTGTTGCGGTTGGGTCGGTTCGGTCATAGTTGTTCGCATCGTCGTAACGGTAACTGGCAGAGAGCGATACGGTCGGCACAAAGTTTGAACCGCTTTCTTTCAAGCCTCTTCGGCTGCGTTCTACGGTTTTCTTCGCGACTAATAAGTCGTTATTGAGCTTCAAAGCTTGTTCAAGGATCTCACGTTGTTCGGATTCGCTGATTTCCGCCAAGGGCACGCTTTCGTAGATGTCCTGCGATGGGGTGACTGGATATTGAACTTGAATCTCTAAGCCGTTCAAAATCACGCGTCGATCTTTCTCTAAGGTTCTTAAGCGGTTGGCAATGCCTTCTTTCTGAGCAATTACCTCATACAACTCGCTCGCCGCAGTGTTGCCAAGTTCCACGTTGCGACGCATTTGGCGCTCACGTGTTTCAGACGATTTAAGTTCTACTTGGGTGGCTTTGATTTGCGCGTTGTTTTTGAGGTATTCGAAATATTGCGTCGCGATTTCAGAAATGGTGCTCTGGATTTTGTTCTCGTGTTTGATTTCTTCAATGTTGAAATCAAGTTTCGCGGTGCCGTATTTGAAGATGTCGCCAAGGTTAAACACTGATTGAGATAAAGACACGCTGTAGCTGTTTGAGTTGTAGCTAGAACGCGTATCCGGTGTTCCCGTTAATATGGTCTCGTTTTCATTCCATGTGGTATCAGCAGCACCGTTTAAAGAGGGTAGGAACTTAGAGCGGCTAATGTCGATGTTGTATTCGTTTTCTTCCACGCCTTTGTCACTAGCGCGCAGAGATAAGTTGTTTTCCAAGCCGAGTTTGACCGCCTCAAGCAAGGTGGTCGCCATTGCCGAAGGAGCATTGCTCAATGTAAGCGCTGCCAATACGCAGCTAGTTAAGTTTCTGTACCGCCACATACTTGTTGATCACCTTGATGATTTCGTCGTTTTTATAAGGTTTGCTGATCACGTAATCCATTCCAGCTTCGATACAAGCTTGGTGTTCATTACTGCTGGTCAATGCTGTCGCACCTATGATGGTGCAGGGGTTTTGTCCGTTCTCTTGTTCGTATTGTCGAATGCGTTTGGTTGCTTCAATACCGCCCATGCCTGGCATGATGCAGTCCATAAAAATGATATCCGAGCGCTGATTCATGAAGTGCTGAACGGCGTCTGCGCCATCGCCAACGGTATCGGCTTCGTATTCTTGCTTGCTCAAAATACGTTTGAGTAGAATCTGTTGAACACGGTCATCCTCAACAATCAGGAATGAGCTGTTCTCCATCTGATCTTCTGAGGCTTCCGCTTCCATGATTGCTAAAAGATTGGGGATGAACTCATACGGAATCGCAGGAGAGTTCAGAATCTTGTCGACAAAGGTATGGCTCTCTTGTGCTTGCTGAGTGCTAGTGACTGAAAGCAGCAACTTCGTGTTCGGGTGATTGCGCAGTTGCGATTTCACCGTTTTGCTCAGTGAGGGCAGCTTGTTTGGCTCGAACGTGTCGGTCAGCATGATGGCGTCGTATTCGCCAAAGGTTTTTGCAGTAGAGAAGAGCTCGTTCGGTGTGCGAATTGGCGTAATCTCTAAGCCCAAGTTGACGAGCATTTTGTTCATCACATCAATGCGCAGCTGAGAGTTGGCACACAGTAATAGGCGCTTATTGTCGAAGCGAGTTTTCTCGGTGTGGAAGCTCTTGGCTTTCAAATCGAGCTGAATTTGAAAACGTTCCTGATTGCCCGATTGATACCAATGGCTCTCGTAATAGCCGTAATCTTTCAGTACGCTTTTCGCCAAATCGTCTTTGGTTGCAGTGTGCTGTTTATGGTCGCTCCAGTGTAGAGTATTGAGCTTGGCAAACGGCACATCCAGTGTGGTTAAGAAGTTTAGATTGATGGTCAGGCGAGTGTTTTCAATGTCTGACGCCGCGCCCGATTCAATGGTGACAAACAGTTTCTTATCGGCTTTGAGTTGGATGGCATTCGATAGCTGTAGGAACAACACCCAGAATAAGCTGGTGGACTGTCCTTCAACACGATTTGGTAGGTTATCCGAGATAAAGCAGTCTAGTTCACCTTCATTCCGCTGTACTTTTGAACTGATGTGAATCATCAATTCAGACAGCACATTAAGCAGTGAAAACTCTTTCGATTTGCTCTCGGTCCCTTGTGAAATGAGTCGGTTGTAGTTCTCTGCCAATTCAGACAGGGTATTGGCAGCCGAGGTTATATCTTGCGCCATCAACACGCCGCTCTCATCGGTCTCTTGTACAAGATATTGCACACCGCCGTTAATGGTGTTGGTGATGCCTCGAATCTCGTAACCAATAAGAGCATAGAGCTGTTTGTAGAGATCGTTATTGCGTTTTTGCTCTTCGAGTTTGCTGAAAATCAGTTTTAAGTGAGAGTAGATCTGACGCTGCTTCGGATTGATGCTCACTTCATTCAGCAACTCTTCTAACCTTTGTAAATCCAGTTGTTTGAGCTCTTGATAAAGCCCATCGAATTCTTGGTCAATGTCTCGCTCATTCGAACTGGATTTTTTCAGTTTTAGGATTGCCACTAAATTCGATAGAACGGCGATACCAACCAACACAACAACGACCATAAACAACCAAATGAAGAACTCGTTTTTCTCCATCATTAGGTCGCTCGCGTGGTTGTTAAACATGGTGCGATAGTTGTCGTCCATTTGTAGGTAGTTATTGGTGAGCGAGAGATACAGTGCCAACACATCGTCACGCGTTTTTGAGCTGTCCGAGAAGCGATTAATCGCCAGTTCAAGCTGCGTATATTCGGTCGCGCCTACCAAGCTAAACTCGGTTTTGTTGAGTGACGCGAGAGACTTAAACTGGTCAATTTCGTCTTTCAGAACCTCAAAATCAAGCTCTGTTGTACTGCAATAACGTGCGCTTAAACAGCGTTGAAGCGTTTGAATATCAAACTCGATAGTTTGGTTGAGCTGTTGAGCTTGAACCAAAAGAGGCGCGTTTTGCACTTTCTCGACTGAATCCACTTTTTCCCAAGAGATATACAAATAAAAGGCGAGGGCAGCCAGCATCAAGCTGAAAGCAATGCTTAGGCGCATAACAGGAACGGAAATATTGTAAGAAGGTTTGCTACTCATCCATCACCTCTCATCGAATGCGTCTTCGATAGCCGACATAACCGGCTTCGCTGCGTATTCGATCACCCGGCGTGAACCTGTTTTCACGTCTGCGGTAAACTCCATATAAGGGGACAGCTTGTATTGTGTGCCTCCGCGCTCTAGATAGTTTTGACTGATTTGGATTTCCGCGAGATAGAATTCAGCGTCTTCTTCTTCATAAGAAGAACGGCTGATCGATGCAATTCGACCTTCCAAAAATCCGTATTTGGCAAAGTTGTAGGTATCCATCTTCACTTTGACCGCTTGTCCGATTTCTACAAAGCCCATGTCTTTACGCGGGATCTTCGCCTCTCCGTGAAGGGCGTTATTGATCGGTGCAATGTCCGCGATGCTTTCACCTGGCGGTATCACAGCGGAGCGGAAGTTGAAGTGCACTTTATCTACTACACCGTCAATAGGGGCGTAAACCACGAGGCGATCCACTTTATCTGAGTGTTGAGGACGTAATATACGTTTCAACTTTAAGTCCTTGTTTCCTTGAATGATTTGTGCTTGATACTCGGCATTACGATTCTCCACCAAGTCTCGGTACTGCTTCTCTAGTTTGTCGAGTTGGAAGCGCTCATTCATGACCGACTCATCAAGGTTTTCTATCTCACGCACCATGTTTGACTCTTGAACCTGCATATTCAGAACATCGACGTAAGACGCCATTTCCTCTTTGTACAAGGTGTTCTTAATATTGAGCTGCTTGCGTATCAAGGAGAGCTGGTTCTCGGAGCTTTTACGGCGCTTGAGCATTGAATCAATAAGCGAATTCTTATGTTGGATATCGTGAGTGATCAACTCTTCATTGGAACGGTTTTTAGAAAATTCTTGCTGCCAGGTATTCATGTTGACTTGCACTAATTCTGGGTAGTTTTCGATGTAGGCAGAAAAATCGGGTTCCACCATATCGCGCAGGCTTTCGTAACGAATCTTGTCTAGCTCTAGCTGAATGATCTCTGTGTTTACCGTATCGAGTTGAGTGTTTCTATCCAGAGAGCGAAGGCGTGCAATAGGCTGACCTTCGTAAACTACTTCGCCTTTGCGCACTAGCATTTCTTCTAGAATACCGCCTTCAAGGTGTTGCACTTTTTCGATGTCAGATTCGAGCAATAGCTCACCGCGCACCGACACCACAATGTCGATACGAGCCTGAGATGCCACGGCGATAGCCACCATGGAAAGCAAAAAGATAACCAGCAAGGTTTTGTGTACGCTGGTCATTGCACTGGCTAGCACGATTGTATCGTCTGTTGTTACCTTCGAAGCTTCGTTGTTCGAAACGAGCGCCTTTTTGAGGTGATGTTCTATTTGCTTATTACTCATGAGCCACCCCTACGATTCACTACCTGTGCGGCTATCGATTGAATTTTCGATTTTTAACAGCTGGCTAATTTGTTTGTTTACGTTGTTAAGCTCGGTTTTAACGTCCTCGATCAATTCATTAGGAGCAGGGAAATGGTGTTTGTTTAAGTGTTCAATCTTTGCCAATTTTGGTGGTAAGTCGTCATCACATAACAAGACGAGAATGGTCTTTAGTCTTTTTGAATAACATCTGAGTGCTTCAAAACGGTTTTGTTTATGCAGCATCTCAATATCAATCCCTGCGTCACTGAAATCTTGGTAAAAATCGCCTAATAGCAATTGCAGCCCTTTATGGCTGTTGTCGACTGAGCGCAACAGATTTGTCATATTTATCATTATCCCACCGCACTAATTGCTTTAATGACAACAAGTAAGGATCTTTATACTGGGTTTTCAAATTTTTTTGTTTTTATGGAACTCGAAAGGTATGAAAAAAGTTGTATAAAAAAGTTGGTTTCTAAAAATGGTGTCCTTTACTGCCTCTAAATACGATCAGTTAGCTAAAAGCAACGGAGGCTGTAATGGCAGGCGACACTAATCAAGAAAAAGACAATGAAAAGCTTAACGATGCGGTAGAGCAAACAGAAACGAAGGATACGGGGACAAAAGAAGAAAAACAGCAGTCGACCGTCTCTTCGACTGTAGCGACCGGTGCTGAAAGTGCAGATGCTGTTGATGAAGCCAATCGTGCGATGGAAGAAAATCCTAGTGGCGCGGGTACGGAAGAAGAAGCAGTGAGCTCGGGTGGCGCAGTTCAAGAAGAGGATACTGAAAGTAGCAGCGACTCTGACGCTACACAATCCAATGTTGTTGATAGTGTAGCTTCTAGCGGAGAATCAGGTGACCAGGCTCTGGGCAGCGGTG
Source organism: Vibrio sp. YT-18 (assembly GCF_033337345.1). Classification (NCBI taxonomy): domain Bacteria; kingdom Pseudomonadati; phylum Pseudomonadota; class Gammaproteobacteria; order Vibrionales; family Vibrionaceae; genus Vibrio; species Vibrio sp. YT-18. Next base: position 201,070 of record NZ_JAWOQO010000009.1, read on the forward strand.
GTTCGGATTCTGGGGCGGGTGCCCAAGCGGTCGGTGGTGGTGATGCCTCTGGCTCTGAAGGTGGTTCGGACGCAGAAGGAAATGAAGCGCAAGGACAAGCGGTACAAACTTCATCTGCGCCAAGTGCTTCTTCAGACTCTGAAGGTTCTCAAGGTGGTGACGAGCTAGATTCAGAAACCACTGAAGAGAGCTTCGCGGTGGATGTACAAGACACCAGCGAAGAAACCACGACGCAAGTAGAAGACGATTTCGACTCCGAAACTACGAGCGAGACGTTCCAAATTAAAGTCGAAGGTGAAAATGACGCGCCAGAAGTAGGGCAAGATCTGGCATACATCATGGATGAAGATGGCACTATTACCTTCACTCAAGAACAACTTCTCGGGTACGCGAGTGATGTTGATGGCGATGATCTTGCCGCATTTAACGTGCAAGTGGGTGCTAATGCATCCGTTGTGGATAATGGTGATGGCACTTATACCGTCACACCTGAAGCTGATTTTAATGGTGAACTCGACTTAACGTTTGATATCAGTGATGGTCAAGAAACCATTTCTAGTTCGATTGATTTAACTGTTCGTCCAATCAATGACGCACCAGTGCCTGAAGATAAAACCTTTGAGATTGAAGAGGATGGCACTCTGATCTTCACCGATGCTGACCTGCTTGTTGGCGCAACGGATATTGAAGGCGATAACCTCACAGTTGAAGGTGTAAGTTACGATGGTGGCGACGGCATCCTGACCGATAACGGTAATGGGACTTACACTTTCGCGCCAAATGAAAACTTCAATGGCGATGTGAACTTCAGCTTTGATGTGTCCGACGGTACAGATACGGTTTCTGCCAACATTGATGTAAGCGTCACACCAGTCGATGACGCACCAGTATCTGGCAATCTTGCTTACTCAGTGGATGAAGATGGCTCGATTCGTTTGAGCCAAGAGCAGTTGTTGTCGCAAGCTTCCGATGTGGAAGGCGATGCACTGACGGCGTCTAACCTTTCGGTAGATGGCAATGCGACGGTGACTCAAAATGACGATGGTAGCTTCACCATCACGCCGGACGCAGATTTCAACGGTGATATCGACATCAGCTTCGATATTTCCGATGGCACGAACACCGTTCAAGCAACCGCTGATCTAACCGTTAACCCAATAAACGATTTGCCGGTTCCTCAAGACCAGCAGTTCAGCGTGGAAGAAGATGGCACGCTGATCTTTACGGACGCAGACCTGCTTACTGGCGCAACGGATATTGAAGGCGATAACCTAACAGTTGAAGGTGTGAGCTACGACGGTAGCGATGGCATCCTGACCGACAACGGCAATGGGACTTACACTTTTGCGCCAAATGAAAATTTCAATGGTGATGTGAACTTCAGCTTTGATGTATCCGATGGCACAGATACGGTTTCTGCCAACATTGATGTAAGCGTCACACCAGTCGATGATGCGCCAGTGTCTGGCAATCTTGCTTACTCGGTGGACGAAGATGGCTCGATTCGTTTGAGCCAAGAGCAGTTGTTGTCGCAAGCTTCCGATGTGGAAGGCGATGCACTGACGGCTTCTAACCTTTCGGTAAATGGCAACGCGACGGTGACTCAAAATGACGATGGTAGCTTCACCATCACGCCGGACGCAGATTTCAACGGTGATATCGACATTAGCTTTGATATCTCAGATGGCACGAATACCGTTCAAGCAACCGCTGACCTAACCGTTAATCCAATCAACGATCTGCCTGTTCCTCAAGATCAACAATTCAGTGTGGAAGAGGACGGCACACTGCAATTTACTGATGCGGATCTGCTTGCAGGTGCTACCGACATTGAAGGCGATGACCTTTCTGTAACGGGAATCAGCTATGAAGGCACCGACGGCGTTCTAACTGACAATGGCGATGGCACGTATAGCTTTGCGCCAAATGAGAACTTCAACGGTGATTTAAACTTCAGCTTCGACGTGTCTGATGGCACAGATACAGTTTCAGCGAATGTAGATGTGAGCGTTACGCCGGTGAATGATCCTCCGGTGGCTGGTTCAACGTCTTACACGGTTCACGAAGATAACTCTATTACCATTTCTGACGCGCAACTGTTGGCAAACTCTTCGGATTTAGAAGGGGATGTCTCGATTGATAGCGTGAGCTACTCTGGCAGCGATGGTGTGTTGCAAATCAATGGAGACGGTACGTACACCTTCTCTCCAAATGAAAACTTTAATGGTGAAGTGACGCTTGATGTTGTCGTCGCTGATGAAGAAGGCTCAACGGATGTCACCACTGCTGGCATTACGGTGCTGGAAGTGAATGATCCACCAGTCGCAGGACCAACTTCTTACACCATTGATGAAGATTCTGTTCTGACCTTTAGTGAGTCGCAAGTGCTGCTGAATGCCTCTGATGTGGAAGGCGACGTAGAGCTTGTTGGTATTAGATACGATGGTCCGGATGGCATTTTCACCGTTAACGATGATGGTACGTGCAGCTTCGCGCCAAACGAGAACTTTAACGGACAAGTTCAACTTGATGTGACCATTCGAGATGAGGATGGGGCAGAAGTTGATACCGTCATCAATGTGAATGTATTGCCAATCAATGATGCGCCAGTATCGGGTGATTTGGCTTACAGCGTTGATGAAGACGGTGCGATTACACTCAGCCAAGAGCAGCTTCTTTCTCAAGCGTCTGATATTGAGGGCGATGACCTGACTGCTAGCGATTTGACTGTCGATGGAAACGCAACCGTTACAGCGAACGATGATGGCAGCTTCACGATTACGCCAGATGCGGACTTTAATGGTGACATTGATATCCAATTCAACATTACGGACGGCACAGACACTATCCAAGCAACGGCGGATCTAACGGTTAATCCGGTTAATGATCTTCCTGTTCCTCAAGACCAGCAGTTTAGTGTTGAAGAAGACGGCACGCTTCAGTTTACTGACGCAGACTTGCTTGCTGGCGCGACCGACATCGATGGCGATAACTTAACGGTTGATGGCATTAGCTACACAGGCAGCGATGGTGTGCTGACTGACCACGGTGATGGTACTTACACCTTTGCACCAAACGAAAACTTCAACGGTGATGTCAGCTTTAGCTTTGGTGTTTCTGACGGCACTGAGACCGTACCAGCAAATGTGGACGTGAGCGTCACTCCAGTCAATGATCCTCCGGTTGCGGGTGCAACGTCTTACATGGTTGATGAAGACAACGCGATTACCATTTCTGACGAGCAGCTTCTGGCTAACTCTTCGGATGTGGAAGGCGCAGTGTCCATCGATAGCGTGACCTATTCAGGCACCGATGGCGTATTCCAAGACAACGGTGACGGCACTTACACCTTCATGCCGAATGAGAACTTCAGCGGTGATATCAGCCTTGATGTGATTGTGGCGGATGAGCAAGGTGCGATTGACGAAACGACCGCAGGCATTACGGTCATTGAAGTGAATGACCCTCCAGTTGCCGGTCCAACGTCTTACTCGATTGATGAAGATTCAGTACTGACATTCAGTGAGTCACAAATTCTTGCCAACGCATCTGATATCGAGGGCGATGTAGAGCTTGTTGGTATCAGCTATGAAGGCTCGGATGGTATCTTTACCGTCAATGGCGATGGTACTTGTAGCTTTGCGCCAAACGAGAACTTCAATGGTCAAGTTCAGTTGGATGTGACCATTCAAGATGAGAATGGGGCAACCGTTGATACGCACATCAATGTCGATGTCTTACCAATCAACGATCCACCAGTATCGGGTGATTTGGCTTACACTATCAACGAAGACAGCTCAATCACGTTAAGCCAAGAGCAGTTGCTTGCCAAAGCGGGCGATATTGATAGCGAGAACCTTGAAGCTATCAATCTATCGACAGATGACAACGCGACGATTCAATACAACGATGATGGCAGCTACACCATCACTCCGGATGAAAACTACGATGGCGACCTAGATCTGACCTTCGATATCATTGATAACGATGGCGGCTCGGTACAAGTTGGTCTGGATATTACGGTTAATCCTGTGAATGACTTGCCACAAGCGCAAGATCAACAGTTCACGGTAGAAGAAGACGGCACCTTGCTGTTCACGGATGCAGACCTATTGGAAGGCGCATCGGATATTGACGGCGATGATCTGTCTATCGAAAATGTTCTCTACACAGGTGCGGACGGCGTGCTTACCGATAATGGTGATGGCACTTACAGCTTCGCGCCGAATGAGAACTTCAACGGTGATGTTCAGTTCACATTCGATGTGTCTGACGGCACAGGTTCAACACCTGCATTTATTAATGTCAGCGTGACACCAGTGAACGATCCACCTGTGGCAGGTTCTACGTCTTACACGGTTCAAGAAGACGGTCAAATCACCATTAGTGACGAGCAATTGTTAGCTAACTCTTCTGATGTGGAAGGCGATGTAGCCTTGGCGAATGTTAGCTACTCTGGTAACGACGGTAGCTTCGTGGACAATGGCGACGGCACATATACCTTCACGCCAAATGAGAACTTTGACGGTAACATTTCTCTCGACGTTACGGTTATCGACCAAGATGGTGCAACGGATACAACAACCGCAGGCATCGATGTTATCGCGGTGAACGACGCACCAGAAACGTCAGGTATTCAAGCTGAGGTGGATGAAGATAACGCCATCACCATCACGCAAGAACAGTTGCTTGCGAATGCGACTGACATTGAAGGTGATGACCTTGTTGCCAGCAATCTACAAACCAATGACCCGGATGCGACGATCGTAGCCAACGATGATGGTTCATTCACGATTACGCATACGGAAAACTTCAATGGTGAGTTGGACTTCACTTACAACATCAGCGATGGCGAAAATGATGTTCTGACCACGTTGGATCTGACCGTTAATCCTGTCAACGATGCGCCAGAAGCGGGCGACGAGGTCTTTATTCAAGCAGAAGAAGACCAAACAGTGGGTGTTTCTCTGCGTGAAGAGCCTGCGTTACGTCTCGACCAAGCCCCTGAAAACGGCATCATCGAAGCGAATCTAAATGACGAATGGGTACAGCTAGAAGTCGGGCAGGAGGTTCCTGCAGATACGGAAGTGCGCTTCATTCCAAATGATGACGCATTGGCAAACGGTACGCACACGAGTCAAATTGGTACCTTTGATGACAACGCTAGCCTCGATGATTGGGGTACTGCTGTTGACCCTTACACACGTGAGTTTGTTGATGGCGATTTGAAAGTTACTGTTCAAAGTAATGATGACCCACTCGGTGCGTGGAATGGTAAAACACACATCGGTCACGGTATTGGCGATACTGACCGCCAAGGCTTGAGCGGTGATGAAAAACTGACTGTGACTGTTGAAGGTCAAGACATCAACGAAATCAGTTTCCACCTAGATGGTCTAGGCGGCTGGTTTATGGAGGAGTCTCGCCACTTTACCGAAGTCGAAATTCGCGCATTCAGCTCTGATGGTGACTTGATCGACTCGATGACTTACCACAAAGAAGATCGTGGTAGTTATGAGACGGATTACACCCTAACGGTGAACGAGCCGGTATCTTACTTTGAGCTAGGTACGATTCAAGGTAACGGTACTTACGTGGTTCAAAACATGACGGTTTCGCAAACTTGTCATGATGAAGCGGTGTTCACATCTATTGGCGTGGACGGCACGGAAATCACGGAAACGGTAGAACTGAATATCCGTGAAGGTGACAGTGAAATCGAACTGACGGCTGATCTGCCAAATGTGACCATTGATACCGAAGGTTCTACGCAGTTTGCCTCTGTGGTTATCACAGAAGAACAGCTTTTAGCACAAGCGAGTGATATCGATAGCGATGTTCTTGATATTCAAAACCTTGAGCTGGTGGGGGATAACGCGGAGCACGCTACGTTAACCGACAACGGCGATGGTACATGGACAGTCACACCAGATGAGAACTTCTACGGTGAGATTGAGCTTGGTTACCAAGTTACAGATGGTGAACTCACTGACGACAACATCATCAACATCAACTTCGAAGCAGTAAACGATGCGCCAATCGTTTCTGGTCCGATTGTGTTGTCGACTGATGAGGATGTGGGCATTACGTTTAGCGCGGACGATCTGCTTGCCAATGCAAGTGATGTGGAAGGCGATGCGCTGTCTATCTCTGATATCTCTTACAGCGGTGATAACGGTGAGCTTGTCGACAATGGCGACGGCACTTACACCTTTATGCCGAATGAAAACTTCAATGGTGAAGTCGACATTGACTACAAAGTCTTCGATGGCACCGATGAAGTCGATACCCATCTAGATCTGACCGTTATTCCTGTCAACGATGTGCCAGTTCCTGGTGCACCGCTGCATACTCAAATGCTAGAAAACGGCACCATCATCATCGAAGCAAAAGACCTGTTATCAGGTGCGACTGATGTGGATGGCGACATTCTGCATATCGAGAATTTGCTGCTTGTTGACCAGTCACAAGGTACGTTGACAGATAACGGCGACAACACCTTTACCTTCGAGCCAACTTCGAACTTCTACGGTGAAGTGAACTTGACCTTCGACATCAGCGATGGTCAAGCAAGTGCACCAAGCACTGCGAAGATCGATGTTGAGATCGTCAACGAAGGTCCAGAGGTCAGCGGTCCGGTTGATGCGGTCGTCGATGAAGATGGCTCAATTACCATCACTCAAGAAGACTTGTTGGCGAACGCGACGGACGTTGATGGTGACAACCTTGAAGCGGTGAACCTGTCGACCAACGATCCTAATGCAACCATCGTTGAGAACGCTGATGGTAGCTTCACGATTACACCGAGCGAAAACTTCTTTGGTGAAATCGAATTTACTTATGACGTAACTGACGCGATCGAAACCGTCGCTGCGGATCTAAACCTCACCGTTAACCCAGTGAACGACCTGCCAGATGTACCTGATTTGTCCTTTACCACAGAAGACGGCGAAGCTATCACGATTACTGAAGCAGAGCTGCTGGCTCAAGCGACGGACATCGAAGGCGATGACTTATCTGTTGTGAACGTGACGAGCTCAAGCGATACGGTTCAAGTGACAGACAATGGCGATGGCACTTACACGTTAACGCCAGAGCAGGGCTTCTTTGGTAATGTTGACCTCACGTTTGATGTGAGTGATGGCACCGATGTGGTGGCGGCAAACATCGACTTGAAAGTTGAGTTCGTCAACGACGCACCAGAAGCAGCGCCAATCGTGGCAGACGTGGACGAGGATGGCTCTATTCTCGTGACACAAGAAATGCTGCTTGAAAATGCCAGCGATCAAGATGGTGATGACCTATACGCAACGGCACTAGAAACCAATGATCCGAATGCCTCTATCGTGGATAACGGCGACGGCACCTTCACGGTGACACCGTCGGAAAACTTCAATGGTGACATTGCATTCACTTATGAAGTGAGTGACGGTGAACTAAGTGTGGCTAATGAAATGACATTGACGGTGAATCCAGTCAATGACATTCCAATTGTTGCGCCTGGCATGTACCAAATTGAAGAGGATGGCAGCATCCTGTTCACGCAAGAAGATCTGCTAAGTGGCGCGATTGATATTGATGGTGATGACCTCACCGTTACCAGCATTAACTACTCGGGTGATGAAGGTACTGTAACGGACAACGGTGACGGTACATTTAGCTTCGTACCAGAAGAGCACTTCAGTGGTGACTTGCAATTCAGCTTTACGGTTTCTGACGGTACGGATGAAGTTGAGCAAGACATTAATGTCCATATCGAAGCCGTGGCAGATGCGCCAGACCTAGTCATCACTGATGGCGACGGTCGAAACGTGGATGACCAAGCGATCTTGGTTGAGCCAGGCGGTATTGTTGAAGTGAACATCGCCGCAGCATTGGTTGACCAAGACTTGTCAGAAACGCTGACTGTGACCGTTGATGGCGTTCCAGAAGGTTCGGTGATCAGCTACGACAACGAAGGGGTACTTAACGATCAAGACAACGGTATCACCAGTTTTAACGATACTGAAATCACGGTTACCTTTGAAGGTGAAACCGCGGGTTACCAAAACGCAGCTGGCTATTACAAAGTTGATGAAGACGGCAATATCACGGGCGTTGAAGTGGTGTACGAAAACGCCTCTCAAGTTGGCGGAGGCGGTGACCTCATTCCGGGACAAGATCAGTTCAGCTTCCAAATCTCGGAAGGGGAAAGCTTCAACCTATTCTTGATTCCTAACGGTCATAACTTCAATGACTTTGCGTCCATGCAAGATGGTCAGTATGAGTTCCGTGCGGCAGATGGCTCTCCTGCGAACATGGATACGGTCGACCCACAACTCGTGTTTGTGGGTGCTGATGGTTCTGAAACCGTGATTCAAAGCCAATTTGGTGATGCAGTCTTCCATGGCGGCACAAGCTCAGAGCTCAACCAAGATGGCATTGAACATACTCGAACTACTGTGAACGAAGACGGTGAACTGGTTTACGGCTTTGAAGATCTCTACGGTGGTGGCGATGCCGATTATAGTGACTTCAACTTCACCATTGATGTTGGTGAAGTGAACAGCCAGATCTACAGCGGTGAAGTAACAGTCGGTCCAGATGGTTCTGTAACGCTTCCAACCACAGCAATTGAACAAGAGCTACAGATTCAATTGCCAGAAGACTTTAACCAACAGCTAGAAATCAATGTAACGGCAACGGCGACAGAGCTATCAAATAATGATTCTGAAACAGTTTCTCAAACCATCTACGTCAATGCAACGGGTGCTCACATTGAACATACGCCTGAAGCATTGCCTGTTTCTGCTGTGGTTGAAGAAGATGGTTCAATCCTAATCACGCAAGAAGATTTGCTCGCTAATGCGCGTGACTTGGATGGAGACCAACTGACAGCACTGAACTTGGCAACGGATGATGAAAACATCACCATCACAGACAATGGTGACGGTACTTACACCTTAACGCCAGATGCGGACTTTAATGGTGACATCACCTTTACGTTCGATGTGTCTGACGGCGATGATGTTGTCTCAACCAACCTTGAGTTATTGGTGTCACCAGTTAACGATGCGCCTGAACCACAAGATCAAGCGTTCACCATTGGTGAAGATGGTGTGCTGACCTTTACTGATGCGGATCTCCTAACAGGCGCTACCGATATTGAAGGGGATGACTTATCTGTTGAGGGCGTCACTTACACAGGCGCGGACGGTGTTCTTACTGACAATGGTGATGGCACATATAGCTTCGCACCAAACGAGAACTTTAATGGCGACGTGAACTTCACTTTCGATGTTTCCGATGGCACGGATACCGTGACGGCGAATATCGACGTAAGCGTGACGCCGGAGAACGATCCACCGGTTGCAGGCAGCACGGCTTACACCGTTCATGAAGACAATTCGATTACCATTAGTAACGAACAGCTGTTGGCTAACTCGTCTGATATAGAAGGCGAAGTGGCGATTGATAGCGTGAGCTACAGCGGTAACGATGGCGTGCTGGAAATCAACGGTGATGGTACGTACACCTTCTCACCAAACGAAAATTTCAGCGGCGAGGTGAGCCTAGATGTTGTCGTTGTCGATGAAGATGGTGCAACGGACTCGACCACTGCAGGCATTACTGTGATTGAGGTAAATGACCCACCAATCGCAGGTCCTACCGCATACACTATCGATGAAGACCAAGTTCTAACCTTCAGTGAATCGCAAGTGCTACTGAATGCTTCGGATGTTGAAGGGGATGTTGAGCTAGTAGGCATCAGCTACGACGGTCCAGATGGCATCTTCTCAGTAAACGGTGATGGTACTTGTAGCTTTGCACCGAATGAAAACTTCAATGGTCAAGTGCAGTTGGATGTGACCATTCGTGATGAAGACGGCGCAGAGGTCGATACTTACATCACAGTCGATGTCTTACCAATCAATGATGCACCAGTTTCGGGTAACTTGGCGTACAGCGTCGACGAAGACAACTCAATCACGTTGAGTCAAGAGCAGCTTCTTGCTCAAGCATCGGATGTAGAAGGCGACGCGCTAACCGCATCTAATCTAATGGTTGACGGTGATGCAAGGGTTACGGCAAACGACGATGGTAGCTTCACTATCACGCCAGATGCGAACTTTAATGGCGACATTGATATCACGTTCGATATCAACGACGGCAGCGACACTATTGTTGCAACAGCGGACCTAACCGTTAACCCAATTAATGATTTGCCGCAGCCAGAAGATCAAGCGTTCACCATTGGTGAAGATGGTGTGTTGACCTTCACTGACCAAGACCTGCTTGATGGTGCAACGGACATTGATGGCGATGACCTATCGGTAGAGGGCGTCACTTACACAGGCGCAGATGGTGTCCTAACTGACAATGGCGATGGTACGTATAGCTTTGCACCGAATGAGAACTTCAATGGGGATGTGAACTTTACCTTCGATGTTTCTGATGGCACGGATACCGTGACCGCGAATATCGATGTGACAGTCACTCCAGAGAACGATCCACCGGTGGCAGGCAGCACGTCTTACACAGTGCATGAAGACAACTCGATCACCATTAGTGACGAGCAGTTACTGGCGAATTCATCTGACGTCGAAGGAGATGTCGCGGTTGATAGCGTTAGCTACAGCGGCACAGATGGTGTGTTCCAAGACAATGGTGACGGTACGTACACCTTCTCGCCAAACGAGAACTTCAATGGCGAAGTGAGCCTAGATGTTGTCGTGGTCGATGAAGATGGTGCGACGGATTCGACTACCGCAGGTATTACAGTACTTGAGGTGAACGATCCACCAATTGCAGGCGCGACCAGCTACTCAGTGAACGAAGACGAAGTCATCACCATTAGCTCTGAGCAGTTATTGGCGAACGCTTCTGACGTTGAAGGTGAAGTTGCGATTGATAGCGTAAGCTACAGCGGCTCTGACGGTATCTTTACTGATAACGGTGACGGCACATTCAGCTTCGCGCCAAACGAAAACTTCAACGGTGATGTCAGCCTAGATGTGGTCGTGACCGATGAAGATGGTGCAACGGTAGCAACCAATGCAAACATCGATGTATTGCCAATCAACGATGCTCCAGTGTCAGGTGATTTGGCTTACAGCGTGGATGAAGATGGTTCTATCACTCTCAGCCAAGAGCAGCTTCTTGCACAAGCGGGCGATGTGGATGGTGATGATCTAACTGCATCTAACCTAGCTGTTGATGGCAATGCGACCGTTGTTGCGAATGACGATGGTAGCTTCACTATCACGCCGGATGCAGACTTCAATGGCGACATTGATCTGAGCTTCGACATTACGGACGGCGATGCGACCATTCAAGCCACTGCCGATCTGACTGTGAACCCAGTGAATGACTTGCCAACGGTTGGTCAGCCACAGTTTGTTACGCAAGAAGACACAAGCTTCACCTTCACCGAAGAGCAACTGCTGCAAAATGCAGGTGATATCGATGGTGATAACCTAACGGTTGAAAACGTTGCTTCTGACAGTGGTACGTTAGTCGATAACGGTGACGGCACGTACACCTTCGCACCAAACGAAAACTTCGATGGCAACGTTAACGTGACGTTTGATGTCAACGATGGCACCGCAACGGTTCCAGCAGAAGCGAACATTGATGTTCAATCTGTGGTTGATATGCCAGAGTTGTCGATTGCTTCGGACTTGGTGATTGCCTCTGATAACTTCGAGTCTGGCTCGAACGGTTGGAACGCGAACACTGAAAGTTCACAAGGTTTCGAAACAGGCGACATGCTGGGTCGTATTGGTGGCACTGGCGGTGATGAAGCGGTCAGCAAAACCTACGAGATCCCAAGTGATGTTAATGAAGTGAATATATCGTTTAGCTTCTACGAAATCGATTCTTGGGATGGCGAGTCGTTCCAAATCTTTGTGGGCGGTGAACAGCTAACCACCTTGGAAAACTCCGCGTTCCGTACTCAAGATGGTACGACAACGCTTTACGACTCAGATGGTAATGAAGTGGGTGAAGTGATCCACGGAGCCTCTCAACGTGAAGGCTTCAGTGGTTGGAATGACCAAGCTCACCAAATCAACCTAACGGTTCCTGTCGAGGATGGTGAATTGCAACTGGGCTTCGGCTCAACCTTGAATCAAGACGTTTGGGATGAATCGTTCGGTATCGACAACATCGAAATCACGGTAGCGGATGCGGATTACCAAATCATTGGTACCGAAGATACACCTGTGCCGCTTGATATCGATGCAGCATTGACCGATACCGATGGCTCAGAAAACCTCGCTATCTTGATTGAAGATGTGCCAGAAGGCAGCGCATTATCAGCGGGTGTTGATAATGGCGACGGCACTTGGTCACTACAACCAGGCGAGCTAGAAGGACTAGAGTTTATCCCTTCTGCGGACTTCAACGGCGATGTGACGCTAACCGTGAATGCAACCTCTACAGATGTTGATACCGGAACCACAGCGACAGCGACGCAAGATGTGACGATTCATATCTCGCCGACCAATGACGCACCAGAAGTGACGGGCGATATCACGGCAGTCACCGCCGAAGACAACAGCATTACGCTAACTCAAGAGCAGTTACTGGAGCACGCTGTTGATATCGATGGCGATGACTTAAGTGCAATCAACCTGAGCACCAATGATGAAAATGCAACGGTTGAAATGAACGAGGATGGCAGTTTCACCATTACTCCGAGCGAGAACTTCTATGGTGACATTGAGTTTAGTTACGATGTCACGGATGGCGAAGAAGTGGTTGCGGCTGGTCTTGACCTAACCGTTACACCAGTCAATGACGCTCCAGAGCCACAAGATCAAGCGTTCACCGTGGGTGAGGACGGTATTCTTACCTTTACAGACGCAGACTTGCTAACAGGCGCGACGGATGTAGAAGGTGACAACCTAACAGTTGAAGGCGTGACTTACACTGGTGCCGATGGTGTCCTAACCGATAACGGTGATGGTACCTACAGCTTTGCTCCAAACGAGAACTTCAATGGTGATGTGAACTTTACCTTCGATGTTTCTGATGGCACGGATACCGTGACCGCAAATATCGACGTAAGCGTGACGCCAGAGAACGATCCACCGGTTGCAGGCAGCACGTCTTACACGGTGCATGAAGACAATTCGATCACCATCAGTAACGAGCAGTTATTGGCTAACTCATCTGACGTCGAAGGCGAAGTCGCGATTGATAGTGTCAGCTACAGCGGCGCAGATGGCGTGTTCCAAGACAATGGTGATGGTACGTACACCTTCTCTCCAAACGAGAACTTCAATGGCGAGGTCAGCCTAGACGTTGTAGTTGTCGATGAAGAGGGTGCGACAGACTCAACCACTGCGGGTATTACCGTTCTTGAGGTGAACGATCCACCAATCGCAGGTGCGACAAGTTACTCTGTCAATGAAGACGAAGTCATTATCTTCACGGAAGAGCAACTGCTAGCGCAATCAAGCGATGTGGAAGGCGACGTGAGCCTAGAAAGCGTCTCTTACAGTGGTAACGACGGCATTCTAACGGCGAATGACGATGGCACTTACAGCTTCGCACCAAATGAAAACTTCAACGGTGGCGTAAGCCTAGACGTAGTCGTCGCTGATGAAGACGGTGCAACTGCGACAACCAACGCGAACATTGATGTATTGCCAGTCAACGATGCTCCGGTATCTGGCGACTTGGCTTACAGCGTCGATGAAGACGGTTCAATCACATTGAGTCAAGAGCAGTTACTGGCTCAAGCGGGTGACGTAGACAGCGATAATCTAGAAGCAGTGAACTTAACCGCGGTAGCCAATGCAACCGTTGTTGAGAACCAAGATGGTAGCTTTACGATTACGCCTGATGCGAACTTCAATGGCGATATCGACCTAAGCTTCGACTTGATTGATAACGATGGTGCGAGCGTGGAAGTGGGCGTCGACCTAACGGTGAACCCAATTAACGATGCGCCGCAATCAACGCCAGTGAATATTGCTGGCACCGAAGATACCACCATTCTTATCACGCAGGACATGTTGCTTGTTAACGCGACAGACATCGATAACACCTACGACGAACTGTCTGCTGTCGACTTAGTGATTGATGAGCAATACGGTGACTTGCTAGACAACGGTGATGGTACTTGGTCATTCACTCCGGCTGAGAACTTCAATGGTGATGTGCCAATGTCGTTCGGCGTCAGCGATGGTGATTTAGTTACGCCGGTTGAAGGCAATCTAAACGTCGAAGCGGTTAACGATGCACCAGAAGCGCCAACCATCCAGATGCAAGGCGAAGAAGATGTGGTCATGGTGATTGACCCAGCTTACATCGCTGATCAAGTTACGGATCTTGATGGTGACGAAATCAGCGTAGAAAGCATCACGGTTCGTGCTCCTGCAAACGCGACATTAACCCAACAACCAGATGGTATGTACCACTTGGTGACCACTCAAGACTTCAATGGTTTGGTGGAACTGGGCTACACCGCGACGGATGGTGAAGAAGTGGTTGAAGGCTCGTTGAATGTGGATGTCATTCCAGTCAACGATGCTCCATTCAATGTGGGTAATGCCTTTATGGCAACCGACGAGGATGGCGCATTCACCTTCGACGCTGGCGACCTGATGAACTTGTTCGGCGATATCGATACTGAAAACCTAGTCGTATCACGCATTATCACCGCAGAAGGTGAAGATGGTGGTGAGGTAACAGACAACGGTGACGGTACTTGGACATTCACACCGACTGGCGATTTTGCAGGGGTTTCTGACTTGCAAGTTGTGGTAAGTGACGGTGAGTTTGAGACGGTTCTTGATGTACCAGTGTTTGTTCGCCCTGTTGCGGATGGCGCGGTCATCACAACCGACCATGATGGTCCGTTAGTCTTCGGTGAGGACGAAACAGGTCACCTAGGCTTGAATGTCGGTCTAATCGACGATTCAGAAACGCTAAGTAACCTAGTGATGACTGGTTTCCCTGTTGGCTTCGAAGTTACGGATGGTGTGAACACCATTACCATCACGGAACCGGGTCAATACATCGACTTGAACGAGTGGGATATCTCAGACCTGCAAATGACGCCTCCGGCTGACTTTAATGGCGAGTTCTTCGTAACCGTGACCGCAACAACGGTGGATTACGGTGACGAGCCAGAAGAGTTCGAAGATGGCATCGATTCAGGTGACTTCGAAACCCTAGCGGGTGAACCCGTTATCCTAACCGCTGATGACCTAATCGGATTGGCAGAAAACGTAGACGCTGATGCGGGTGATGAAGTGAAATTCGTTCACCTAGCTGATCGCAGCCAAGGTGAGATTGTCGATAACGGTGATGGCACATGGACATTCAATCCAGCACCAGGCTTTACTGGTGAAGCGGATATCGCTTATGTGATTGATAAAGACGGTGTGCTTCATGATGAGCAAACAGGTGTGGTCGTGAAAGAAGACGCACCACAAGAGAATGCTTCTCCAGAAATCGACAGCATTTCTACCACAGAAATGGCAGCGGATGGCACCTTGTCGTTCACCAATGATGACATGCTATCGACCTTGAGCGATGCAGAAGGCGACAGCTTGAGCATTGAGTCAGTGAGCCTAATGGAAGGTCAAGGTGTGATAGAGACCGATAACCAAGGTAACTACCAATTCACACCAGCAGAAGGCTACACCGGAGATGTTCAAGTTGGCTTCATTGCAACTGACGGTGAAAACCGCATTGAGAGCTTCTTCAATGTCGACATCCAAGGTGAAGGTGAAACCACAACCAGTGAAGGCTACGCACTGGCTGATGATGGTTCACTAACCCTAACAGAAGCGCAGTTGATTGATGAGCTTGGCATTAGCCCTTCTGCAGAAGTGTTGGATGTCGCCGATGCAAACGATGCTGGTTTCTTTGCGAAATCAGGCGATGAAGAGTGGACATACTGGCCGAACGATGACTTCGATGGCAATTTGGCTATGGATGTTCAGGTCAACGACAATGGTGAAGTATCGACTCAGAATCTGAGCATCCAAGTTGCGGACGATTCAGCGCAAAGCGACGAGCCACAAATCCAAACTGCTCAAGCATCAGCAGAGCAGCAAGTTGGCGAAGCGCAACAGCCTGAAGAACAAGCAGCAAACGGTGCAGACAGTGAAGACGAGAGCACAGCTGATGTGACTGCAGCACCAGGCGATACCATTTCTATCTCGGTTCCAGATGAGGTCAGTGGTAACGAATCGGTGGATTATGCAGAAATGTCCGGTCTACCTGATGGTGCATCAGTAAGCAACGCACTGGATAATGGCGATGGCAGCTTCACATTAAGTGGCAACTTGAACCAACCAGTATCGGTTGACTTACCAGAAGGTTACGAAGGTACGAGCGAAATCCAATTCCAAGGTTACGACGAATTGGGCAGCGCAGTAGAAGGTGCGAGTGGCACAGTTGAAGTTGAAGTCGATGATCAATACACCATGCAAGGTTCTGCTCAAGATCAGCAACCAGACATGGCGGGTATGGAATCTGGCGGCAGCGACTGGACAAGTGCGGGAGGTCAAGATCAAGGTGTCGACTTCACGGATGACTCTGGCAGCTTCGACTCGGATACTCAAACGGGTACTGACCAAGGCAACGATTTCGATCAAAGCTCAATGTAACCAGTCCTAGACAAGGGCAGTGTCATTGCCGCCCGAACCAAAGCCATGCAGAGCCTACTTTGCATGGCTTTTTTGTTGGGCTTCTTTCTATGAGCTGTAGAAAAAAACTTGGAAATTGAAAAAAGTATTCTTATCTAATTAAAGAGTGAATTATAAGGAGGAGCGACATGTACCGTTATGTCAGTTCGCCAAAAGCATCGAAGTACATAGTGCCACCACCACAGCATCGTGAGTTGTCGAGTATCGATGTGCCGGAGTCAGAACTAGAGATGCGTGAAATTCTGAACAATTGGTTTGCCGATGGATTGGCGCCCATCATTCAGAATGAAGACAATTACATTTCTGCTAATGAGCAGCAGCGCTTTGAGCAGCTCAGCCGTACGGTGGGCGTGCTACTGCGTAACAAAGATTACTACTTCGCCACCAAGCGGATTCTTTCGTTGTGGGAGCAAGACTGCTTAGAAACCACTTACGTTAATTATCTGATTTTACGTAGTGAGCGCATACCATACTTCGAATAAGTCCCATTTATTGGCTTGAAATAGTGGTTTACATGGTTTTCTTGGTAACTTTTGATACCCGTATTTAACATTTTTGTAAACATCGTTATATTTAAGGCTCATCGTTGTCAGGAGTTTATGGATGAACCTTACGATATCAGGGAAGTTGCAGCTCAGTTTTGTGCTGCTAGCCGTACTTTTTATGGCATCAGCGGTATTCACGTATCGCAACGTCACCACCGTAGAGCAATATGCCTCTTCGTTACTTAAATCCGATTTACCGACCGTCGACACAAGTCGCGGTATCCAACAGTCCGTTCAAGCGTCGCTGTCTTCTATTCGAGCCTACATGTTGCTAGGTGGCGATGAAGAGGCGAGCGCACGTCTGAGTGAGGACGTGCGCAATATCATGGCATCTACAGACGAGTCGCTTCCAACGTTGCAGGCTTTGATCTCTGAACAGGATTTTCAAGCGATTCAAAGTCAGTGGGATGCGGTAAAAGTTTCTCTAAACAAGCTGATTGAACTTAGCCACAGTGATGAGAACTTACCCGCACACAACCTCTTTATTAACGAAGCGGCACCCATTGCAGAAGTGGCACTTGACCAGCTTCAAAGCTTAATCAATGAAGAGTCGGGAAACCCATTTGGTGGAGATAGAAAGCGTCTGTTTAAAGTCTACGCCGACAGCTATACCTCGCTCGCCAATGCTCTGTCCGCCTTGCGAGATTTCCTGTTGTACGGGCAGCAAGATCACCTAGACAAATACCACGACTTGATTAAGTACCATAATCAGTCTGTAGCGGAAATCGATAGCAAACTCGACAGACTTACCGATAACGACCAATCACTGTGGTCACTGTTTAAAGAAATGCAGCAACTGTACTTTCCTTTAGCAGAGCAGGTGATTGCATTACGTCAGTCACCAGAGTGGAACGAATCAAACTTGCTGATGGCGAACGAACTGTTGCCAGCAGCGGATGCACTAGACCAAAGCTTAGAAACGATCGTATTGGCTCAGCAAAGTCGTGCTGATCAAAGTGGACAGGGTATTAATCAGTCGATCAAGAACGTACTCACCACTATGTTGATTGCAGCGGCATTGGTTTTGTTTGCCGCAGTAGCGATTTCAAAATACATGGGCAACACCATTGGTCGCCGAGTGAAAAACTTATCGGAGCGAGCCAAGACGATCGCTTCAGGAGATGTTTCTCAGCCTCCGTTAACTGTTGTTGGGAAAGATGAATTGGCAGACCTTACCGATTCGATTAACCGCATGAACCAATCGTTAGCGAGCATCGTGGCAGGGGTGAGTGAAAAAGCGCACCAAGTGGATACCAGCATGGGGGCTTTATTGGAATCGGCGCAAGTCACCTCATCGAATGTTGAACAGCAACAGACCAGCATTGTTGAAATGGGAAGCCAATTGGATGAAATCGCTTTAGCCGCGCGTAACACCCTAGATCAAGCCAATCAATCGGTGCAGAAGCTTTCTGACTCAAAAGGCGAGATTGAACAAGGTCGTGATGCTTTAGAGCAAAACAAAGTCACCATGGAAAGCTTGCACGGCAGCATTGAAACCGCGAGCACGCAAGTGACGCAGTTAAGCAAAGAGAGCGAAGCCATTGGTCGGGTTACTGAAGTGATTGAAGGCTTGGCAGAGCAAACCAACTTACTGGCATTGAATGCTGCGATAGAAGCAGCGCGTGCAGGTGATCAAGGACGAGGCTTTGCAGTCGTGGCGGACG
The DNA here is from genome assembly GCF_033337345.1 of Vibrio sp. YT-18. NCBI lineage: Bacteria > Pseudomonadati > Pseudomonadota > Gammaproteobacteria > Vibrionales > Vibrionaceae > Vibrio > Vibrio sp. YT-18. Next base: position 219,928 of record NZ_JAWOQO010000009.1, read on the forward strand.
AAGTACGCATGTTAGCGACGCGCACTACTCAATCGACGACAGAAATCAATGGCATCATCAATGCGATTCAACGTTCGACCAATTCGGTGGTTGAGGAGATTGAACACAGTCAATCACTGGCGGAGCAGGGCGCTGAGCACATTGAAAAAGCGGTAGCTCGTTTGCTCGTCACTACTGAAAAAATTGGTTCTTTGAATGAACAAATGGCAGAACTTGCGGCAGCGGCAGAGCAGCAATCTCATGCGACCAATTCGATCACTGGATTGATGTCCGATATAACTCAATCAGTGGATGAGGTTTCGAATAACAGCCAACGCGCATCAGAGACATCATTGCAAGTAAAAGAGCAAGTTACCGAGCTGAATCAACAGATGGCAACTTTTAAAACGGCGTAGATAAGATTTACGTCTGTTCATCGACTTTTGAACGTTAACCAAATAGTAAAAAAGCCCCAATCCTTTTTACACAAAAAGGATTGGGGCTTTTTGTTGGATGATACGCCGGTATTCGTCTACTTGCTCATTGGATTTAGCTATTTAAATCATAGCTAAAACCAAATTTTCTTCACCGAGCCGGAGTCGTAATATGACTCCATCGGCAGCAAATACTGCAAAAGAATTTTTAAACTTTATACCAATCCCGGTAAGAGAGTCGTTCGTTACTACGATTGGTATCATCCTTCTAGGAGCAAGATTATGAACAAACAAGTAAGCCTAATTGGTCTAGACAGCGAACAATCAGCACAACTAGCTCAACAGCTAAATCAACTGCTAGCGCATTACCAAGTGTTGTACATGAACTCTCGCGGTTACCACTGGAACATTAAAGGTGCGCAATTCTTCGAACTGCACGTAAAATTTGAAGAGATCTACACTGATCTACAAACAAAAATCGATGAGCTTGCAGAGCGTATTCTAACTTTGGGTCATACGCCAGCGCACGCATTCAGCAACTACTTGGAAGCAAGTGAAATTAAAGAACATCAAAACGCGACTTCTGGTGAGGAGTGTGTACAAGGTCTGGTTCAAGGCTTTAGCGTTCTACTTCTAAAACAGCGTGAGATTCTACAAAACGCGGGTGAAGCAGATGACGAAGGTACAGCGGCATTGATGGGTGACTACATCCGTGAGCAAGAAAAATTAATGTGGATGCTTAACGCTTACCTACAAGGCTAAGCAGCGCATCACCCAAGCAATCCTTGGGAACGCATGAAACAATCGGGAATAAGTCATAAGGGGCACGTTGGTGCCCCTTTTTTTGTTTGCGTATTTTATATGTGTGCTTTATTTGCGTGGTAAGGATTCGAAACGGCTCAATAAATCACTGAGTTCATTAAGCGCCAATGAGGCTGAATCATTGAAGGTTTCTTGATTACCGTGATGAACAAGGCAAGAGGGCATCTGCGCGTTATACGCTGCCTGCAAGTCGTAAAGGTAATCGCCGACATAAAGCACTTCGTCCGGCATCAAACGCCACTCTTTCGCTAATACCTGCAGAGACAAAGGGTCTGGCTTGGGCGGGAAGCATTCACGAGTGATGACTCGTTCCACTGAGATTTGGTTGTGTTCTAGTTTGCGCTGCGTGGCGATTTGACAGTTGCGCGTCACGATAGCGGTTTTGATTTCATTTTGATGCAAGTGGGCGAGCAATTCATGGCAGCCAATCATTGGAGCAGACTGCTCAGCATCAGAAATCTCGTAATCAAATATCACGTTATGAGCGTGCTCTCGATGATGAGGATGCTCAAGTGCGTCGACAAAATCCAATAGATCTTCACTCTGCGGACAACCTAGCTGTTGTCGCAATTCGCCGAAGTTCATATCAGAACTCACCAAGGTGTTGTCTAAATCAAACACCACGGCTTTAATTTTATCGAGCTGTAAAGGGAATGGAATCATAATGACCTCGTACAACTTAACCGAACTATCGTTTTAAAAAACAAAAGGTTATTGTTAAGTTTAGATTCTTCTGCTTAGATTGTACGAAAATAAATCACTAGTACGTCACAAATTAAATAGTCTTAACGATTTTAGTGTTTGATTACCTTTCCTCAAGACGAAAGATTTTGCCGCTGTCGGTAGAAAAATAGATATAGCCATCGGGGCTGATGGTTATATCTCTTACTCGCTCTCCAAGACTCTCCATCAATCTTTTTGATTCGGTGAGCTTGCCATTATCAATAGAAACCACGTTGATGTGCGCCAGTTTTAATGCACCTGCGAGGATTTTCCCGTCCAATTCTGGGTATTTATCGCCTCGGTACAAAATCATGTTACTGGGTGCGATAGAAGGGATGTATACCAGCTTGGGATCTTCCATTCCCGGTAACGACTTAGCTTCCCCAACGTCCAACGGTCCCCAATATTCTTTACCATGAGAGACTTTAGCCCAACCGTAGTTCGCGCCTTTCTTGATTAGATTAATTTCATCGCCGCCGCGTGGTCCATGCTCAATCGACCACAGCTGTTTTGTTGCTTCGTCGTAAAACATACCTTGTGGGTTGCGGTGCCCGTAACTCCATATCTCAGGACGAGCTTGGGAAGGTTTGAATGGGTTGTCTTGCGGAACCGAACCATCAAGGTTAAGGCGCACAATACTGCCAGCATGGGTTTGACTGTCTTGCCCATTATCACGTTCGCCACGGTCACCGATTGAGAAGTAAACTTTATCGTCTACAAATGAAATTCGACTGCCGTAGTGGCGACCCGTGTCGGTGATGGCATCAGCAACAAAGAGATCGTTCCAACCCACAAGTTGATTGTTTTGCAATTGCGCCGTCGCTAACGCCACCGTATTACCTTTGCTCGTACGCTTGCTGTAGGTAAAGAAGAGTTGCGGGTTTTGCTTATCGGCATTCGGTGCGAGCGCAACATCCAATAAGCCGGCTTGTCCACTGGTGTTCACATCGGGAACGTTAAACAGCTTTTGAGGTTTGCCTTTGGTGATATCCAGCAACGAAACCGTACCGTTCTTTTCATTGACGATAACGCGTTGGTTATCTAAGAACTCGATCCCCCAAGGGATCTGAAATCCACTCGCCACTTCGTTGGCGCGGTATTCGGCAGTGTTGGCAGAAAAGGATAAACAAGCGAGTAGGGTAGCAGCAATCGTTCTCATGGTTCCTTCCAATATGAATCGTGTTAATACTTAAAAGCTAACACTAAAAGACTATGTTTGGCAGAGATTCACTTGTATATGAATGTAAAAAATCCCCGATACGAGATCGGGGATTGAATTAAGGCTAGAGAATTGTTTATGTAGCGAGATTACATCGCTTCTTCGAAGATCTTAGAGATTTCTTCGTGAGTTGCTTGTTTAGGGTTAGTGAAACCACAAGCGTCTTTCAGTGCGTTGTCTGCTAGTGTTGGGATGTCTTCTAGTTTCGCACCAAGCTCTTTAATACCTGCTGGGATACCCACATCTTTCGCTAGAGTAACGATAGCGTCGATTGCTGCCGCTGCACCTTCTTCAGCAGACATGCCTTCTACGTTTACGCCCATTGCTTTTGCTACGTCACGTAGACGCTCAGGACATACTTGCGCGTTGTAACGCTGTACGTGAGGTAGAAGAATCGCGTTACAAACACCGTGTGGAAGGTCGTAGAAACCACCTAGCTGGTGTGCCATTGCGTGTACGTAACCTAGAGAAGCGTTGTTGAACGCCATACCCGCCATGAACTGTGCGTATGCCATTTGTTCACGAGCTTCTAGATCTTCACCGTTTTTCACTGCTGTGCGTAGGTAAGCTTGGATAAGCTCAATCGCTTTGATTGCTACTGCATCAGTGATTGGTGTTGCCGCGATAGATACGTAAGCTTCAATCGCGTGAGTTAGGGCATCCATACCTGTTGCCGCAGTTAGCGAAGCAGGTTTAGCGAGCATTAGCTCTGGATCGTTTACCGAGATAAGCGGTGTTGTGTGCTTATCAACGATAGCCATCTTAATGTGACGCTCTTCGTCAGTGATGATGCAGAAACGCGTCATTTCAGATGCAGTACCCGCCGTCGTGTTGATCGCGATAAGTGGCATCATTGGTTTTGCAGATTGGTCTACGCCTTCGTAATCTGCGATTTTGCCGCCGTTAGAAGCAACAAGCGCGATACCTTTCGCACAGTCGTGTGGTGAACCGCCGCCTAGAGAGATAACGAAGTCACATTCGTTATCAGTAAGAAGTGCTAAGCCGTCGTTAACGTTGCTGATAGTTGGATTTGGTTGAGTGCCATCAAACACAACGGTTGCTACATCGCGCTCAGTGAGAAGGTCTTGAACTTGTTTGACTACACCGATTTGGTTAAGGATCTTATCCGTAACGATCAAACCTTTTTTAAAGCCTTGAGATTGGATGCTGTCTGCTGCGCCTTTCAAACAACCAGCGCCCATTAGGTTTACCGTAGGGATAAAAAATGCACTTGTCATATTGGATAGCTCCGTCGTTATTTTTAATAATCTTTCTTAATTTGCCATTTACTGTCGCACATTCGTTTCCAGATTGAAGTTGATCTAAAGCAAGTTTACCCACTTAGAGGTACTTGCAAGAGAAAAACTGTGACAGTGATCTTGTTGCACTGCGTATAAGTGCAACACTGATATAAAGTAGAACAAATATGAAACTATGGACGAAAACGATTGGCAGAAATTGACTTCTGACGCGGATATATCTCTAAATTCGACTAAAGTATAAAAAATCCCCATTAATAACTTAATTATCAATGGGGATAGGGAAGTGTTTTATAAGCTAACTACTAATAATTAAGCTATTTTAATCAGTTTTGATACTAACTTTTCGATACCTGAAGCCGCTTGAGAGATATTCTCTGCCAACATGTAAGCAGGGGTTGAAAGTACGAGGTGTTTTTCATCAAAAACGATGTCTTCGACAGGGCACGTGGTGTGTTCACCGCCCATTTGATTAAATGCTATTGAGACTGCCTCATCGTTGCCTACCGTTCCTTTCACGCCTTGCTCATAAATCATCGGAATAATGACAGGAGAAATACACAGATAGCCAGCTGGTTTTTTCGCATTAGCAAACGCGCGACAAGCTTGAGCTACGTGTGTGTTAATGGAGCACTCCGCACCCGAAACAGCGAAGTCGGTTAAGTTTTTCGCGGCACCAAACCCACCTGGAAGCAGTAGGGCATCGTATTCATCGACGTTAAGTTTGGCGACATCGTCAATATTTCCGCGTGCAATACGAGCTGATTCGATCAATACGTTACGTGTTTCATCCATTTCGTCACCAGTTAGGTGATTGATGACGTGGAGTTGGTCAATGTTAGGTGCAAAGCAGTGCCAAGTTGCACCTGCCTTCTCGATGGCGTAGAGCGCCAACACTGCTTCGTGGATCTCAGAACCGTCGTAAACGCCTGAACCACTTAAAATGACTGCGACTTTTTTCATGTTTGGATTCCTTTACTCTGAACGTTCCTTAGATTGCTCTTCGCTATCTAGACCATGCGTTTCCGAATGTGTTTTAACGTTTTCACTCTCGTTGTCATCTTCATCATAGTAGCGCACAACAAAGGGTGTAAGCATAACACTAGAGGGCAGAAAATGTTTCATATCGACTCCAACGGCTTAATAGAATGATTTTTATACTGATTTTTATAAAACAGTACGTTGAACCTGATCATTTTTGAGTTAAGCTGACGTTTCCTTTGGCATTCGTGAGTGGTAGGTCACATGAAATCAGTGCAATTTCGTTTCACACTTTATGGTTGTATCGCGATTCTCTCTTGGAGTTGTCTGCTTGGCATCGCGAGGTTGGTTACGGAGAGTTTAGGTCCTGTAGGCGGGGCAGCCATGTTGTACTCTCTTAGCTCTGTTTTCCTTCTTATCGTGGTCGGTATTCCAAAGTTGTCTTACTTTTCTCCCAAGTATCTTGCGCTTGGTGGTGCGATGTTCGTCTGTTATGAAATATTTCTCGCTCTATCTTTGGGATATTCCAACTCGCGCGCGCAGGCAATTGAGGTGTCGATTGTCAATTACCTTTGGCCCGCACTGACGGTTTTATTTGCGGTCCTTGGCAGCAATAAAAAAACAAACTGGTTGCTTTATCCCGCAGTTACGCTGGCGTTTGTTGGGGTTGCTTGGACTGTGAGCGGTGAGAATGGCTTATCCATAACTCAGATCATGTCCAATGTTAGTAGTAACCCTCTGGTGTATTTTATGGCTTTCGCTGGCGCGGTTATATGGGCTTTTTATTGCAACTTAACCCAAAGGCAGCAATCTAAACATAATGCGATTACCCTGTTTTTTATTGCAACAGCTGTTTCGCTTTGGGTCAAATACGCGTTTACGGATGAGCCACCAATGACATTCAGTTGGGAAGCGATGGGGTACTTAGTGGCCTCTGCGGCTTTAATGGCTGGTGGTTATGGTTTATGGAATATCGCGATCGTTGGCGGCAATATGGTTTTTCTCGCCACCTTGTCTTACTTCACACCCATTTTTTCCGCTTTATTTTCTTCCATTATTCTTGGCGTAACTCTGAGCCATAGCTTTTGGCAGGGCGTTGTGATGGTAACGGTGGGTTCGCTGATGTGTTGGTTAGTCACCAAAGAGAAGCGCGAAGCTGCTGGGTAAGTTACCAACGAGATCGGAGAATTTAAGTGAGCAACGAACAGATCTCCCTTGCGAGCTGTATTCGAAAACGAAGCAACTAAATCGAAAAAATTAAAAAAGCTCCCGAGATTGGGAGCTTTTTATTGAGTTTTAACGGCTCTTTGGTGGCGCTCTAATAAGCGACGTTCAAGTGTAGTTGAAGCTTGAATCTGTGCTTCGACAGTCGCTTGATAAGCTGCTTACGAGTGTGCTCTAGTGTATCAAGCTCCAATGTGTCGTCATCAATATGTACGTCCACATTTACTCGTAGCTCTTGGCCAACCTTCGTTACGCCAGCCAGTTTCAATTGATGCTCAGTTACTTTTTCAATCTCAAGAACATCTTTGCCAACGCTCTGACACAGCTCTTTGCTTGGTGCCATCATTAGTAGTTCACGTAAGGCACCTACTAGCATATCGAACGGTACTTTGAGGAAGTAAAAGCCCATTAAAACCATCATCATGGGGTCGGCATATACCGCATACTCAGAGAATGGCGTTAGTGAAACAGCCCAAGCCGAGATAAATCCTACGGTCACCGCCACACTTAGCAGAGTATCCATTTGCCACTGTTTTTTCTCCGCTTCAATCAAGCCTGATGAGAAGCGGCGGCTGCGTTTCGCCATAAACCACCAAGCGTAACCACAGCCGATAACATTCACAACGCCGAATAAGGTCGCAATAGAAGCATCGACCTCACGACCTCCAGACATCAATGCTGATATCGCAGAGTAGAGAGAGAAGCTTACAACCACTAAAATGACGGCTGCTTTTATCGCAATAACGATTGGTTCTAAGACCGCTTTTCCAAATGGGAATACAGATTTTGAAGGCTTGTTAATATAGTAAGAAGCGGCCAGTGACAATAAAGTTAACAGTAAGCTGACCAAAGAGTAAACACCGTCAAACACGATGACAATTGAGCCTACAAGCAAGCCAAGTACCATACCACCAGCAGCGAACCCAGATGCCAAAAGGGCTGAAATGGTTAGAATACGGTTTTCGTTTTTGCTTGTCCTGTCACACATAAAAGATGCCTTTGAATTTTAATACCTTACTATTCTTCGCTCATAAGGTAATTTAGGCAACCACAAAGTGACCAGTAACTAATCTAAAAAATTGCGTTTTTATTTATATTCCTATAAAACAATGGCTTACTGTGATTTCTTGGTGTCAGTAAAATTGACGCTCACTGATAAAATGTTTAGAAGTCAAATAAATACTCGCTCAATTTATCTGCTAACCACGTCATTGCTGGATGCTCAGTATGGCCGTTAGGTGAAAACATACAGTAGTCTTCTTGCGTCAAGCCGTATGTGTGTTTGATAACGGCGAGCTTCTGCTGACGAAGGTAATGGCGGATTAATGGTTCAGGAAGCACGCCCCAAGCGTCTTCTTCTAAGATGGTGTTCAGCATGTAGTCAAAACTCGAAAAACCAATATATCGAGTCGAGAAAGGTTGCAGTTCAGGGTTGTCTTTCTCATTTAGGTACACCATTAGTGCTTGCATCTGACTACGTAGATCTTCGTCTGAGACACGGCGCATCTTACTTAGGCGGTGTTCTACACTGCATACTGACATCATACGTATCTTACCTAAAGGGTTATATACGATACGAGGATCGTCTACTCGCTCATAATCAACGCCGAAAGCAAAATCTACTTGGTGGGTACTGACCAAGTTGGCTAAGTCGCCACTGGATGCCAAGATTAAGTTGAAGGTTGTTGAAGGAAAGCGGTTATTCAATGTATGAGATAATTCTTGCCAGAGATCATCAGGTAAGGAGTCGTCACGTGCTACCCAAACTTCCGCGTTAAACCCTTCCGAGATTTGAGCGCAGGTCTTTCTGACCCGTTGTGCGATGATAAGTAGGTGTTCGCAATCTTTGTAAATGGCTTTCCCAGCTTCAGAGAGGGTGAGCTGGTTGCCAGTTCGGTTAAACAATTCAACGTCGAGATCTTTCTCTAATGCCTTAATCGACATACTGAGTTTGGTGCGATTGCAGTCGAGTTGCCTTGCCGCTTCAGAAACAGAACCACACTCAGCGATGGTGCAGAAGGCTTCTACTTGAGTTAAGTTCATGATTTGACACAACCAATAAATGAATTCAAATAATTTGGGTATTATGCAGATGCGCTCCCAAAGCCATGAAAGATTATCGAAAAAAACGCGAATCCGCCAGATAAGTCTATGGTCTTTTAACGGTTTTGCGGTAATCTATGTGGGTTACAAAAAGTGAACATGGAGGCCACGATGGCACAAGATTGGGACGGCTTAGCAAAAAACTGGGAATCAAATCCAGCAACAGAGCAATTTGCGCAGTCGGTGTTTGAGCAGTTACAACAGCTAACTCAGCTTGATGGCATTAAAGTACTAGATTTTGGATGCGGAACAGGGCAGTTAAGTCAACGATTGTCACCGATGGTTAAAGACATCGTAGCATTAGACGCATCGGAAGCCATGATTGAGGAACTCGATAAAAAAGAGCTCGTCAACGTAGAACCTGTGGTAGATGCATTATCTCGCGGCTTGGTCGCTCAGCATCCGGCCTTTCGTGGACAGTTCGACTTGGTGGTTGCATCATCAGTTTTAGCGTTTGTGGAAGACTTAGACGCGTCATTAACGATCTCGCATTCTCTACTTAACCACGGCGGCTATTTTGTTCATTTTGATTGGATTGCAGAATGTGAACAAGACGGTTTTACCCTTGCGAAGTCTGAGCGTGCACTGAAAGAAGCGGGTTTTACTGAAGTTGAATCGCAACACGTTTTTGACATTACATCTGATGGTAAAACAATGTCGGTATTAATGGGGCTTGGTCGTCACTAATACCGCTGAATAAAGAACAAAAAATGACAAAAGCGAGCTAACAAGCTCGCTTTTTTCTTATCTGCTGAGGATATATGTAACTTCACTTGCTCTAAACAAGCGTCGTGGTGCAGGCAAGGACATACTCGAACAACTTAGTCTTCGGAGGTTATTTTGAGACGACTATCCTGCGTATCTCCTCCAGCACTTCAGGGTTGGCTATTGCGCCTAAATTTTCGACGCTTCGGTTGTTAACGACTTGCTTAACGGCTAACTCGACCAGCTTTCCTGAGCGTGTCTTAGGTATATCGCTTATTGCGTAAATTGCACTAGGTACATGCCTTGGAGAACATGCAGACTTTAGCTGTGCTTTGATGGAAGCGATCATCTCGTCATTGAGCTCTACCCCTTTGACTAATTGGACAAACAGCCATATTTGTTCGTTGCGATCGACTTCTTTTCCTACTGCGATCGAATCTAGAATACCGTCTATACAGTTCACTTGCTGATAGATTTCGGCCGTGCCGATTCTTACGCCACCAGGATTCAACGTGGTATCACTTCGACCATAAAATACGTATCCCCCAACGCGGGTCTGTTCAACATCATCGCCGTGGTGCCAAATATTGTCGAATTTATCCCAGTAAGCACGATGATATCTCTCACCGGTGTCGTTCCAAAAGCCAGCAGGGAAGTTGGGTAATGAATTGGCACAAACCAACTCACCGCGCGCTCCCATTACGCTATTACCTTGTGGGTTAAAGACTCGGACATCGACCCCTAACCCTGCTGATTGGCACTCTCCCCGATAAACGGGAGAAATAGGGTTGCCTAATACAAAGCAGCCACAAATGTCTGTTCCGCCAGAAATCGAGGCGAGGTGTACATCTTCTTTAATGTGCTGATAGACATAATCAAACTGTTCTGGATACAGAACAGAGCCAGTCGAACAAATGGTTTTCAGACTTGAAAATGCATCACTTTTCTGCGGAGAAAAAGATGCTTTTTCCAGCGCCTCTAGGTATTTTGCTGAGGTTCCAAATAGCGTCACTTCGGCTTGTTCTGCGAGGTCCCAGAGCACATTATGAGTGGGGTAAACAGGGCTACCATCAAAAATCACCAAACATGCACCGCTCGCGAGTGAAGAAACGTGCCAGTTCCACATCATCCAGCCGCAGGTTGTGTAGTAAAACACTCGGTCGTTCGGTTGAATATCGCAATGCAGTTGATGCTCTTTCAAGTGATTAAGCACCGTTCCGCCGACGGAATGAACGATGCATTTCGGTTTGCCTGTTGTGCCTGAAGAATAGAGCACAAATAGCGGATCGTTAAAATTCACACGAGTAAAAGTCAGCGCTTCGGGTGTGTATTGATTCAAGACGTTTTGCCAATCTTGGGTGCAGACATCGCATTCAAAAATGTGTGGTTTAAGGTAGCTAATTTGGCAAACTTGTTTAAGACCATCAAGATGATCCGCAATATGCTGGTTTTTCTCAGACATATCGAAAGTTTTGCCATTGAATGTATAGCCATCACAAGTAAACAGGATTTTGGGTTTCACTTGACCAAAGCGCTCCAAAACGCTTTCGACGCCAAAATCAGGTGAGGTGGAAGTCCAGGTCGCCCCTAAACTGGTGGTTGCTAGCATAGCTATCACCGTTTGAGGTAGGTGAGGTAAATAACCAGCGACGACATCACCTTGCTTAATTCCACATTCTTTCAACCATTGCTGCACACTCGAAACTTCTTCGCACAATTGTTTCCAGGTGTAGGTCTGTTTTTCTTCACGTTCATTTTCAAACCAAATCGCGAGATCATCGGGTTGGTGACACGCGTAGGTTAGCAAATTTTCGGCGTAGTTAATTTGCGCGTTTGGGAACCATTTTATATCCCTATTTTCAACAGGCTGCTGCCAGCGACTTTCTGATCGCTCTTTTATGGTCTCTCCCGGAGTGCCAATGACGTCGCAGAATAGCCAAACTTCCTGCCAAAATTTTTCTACATGATCGAGTGACCATTGATGCAGATCAGCGAAGCTTTCAAGGGTATTTCCTTGTCGATTAATGTGTTCAATAAACTGTGTAATGTTGGCTTCTTCGATACGACTTTCGCTCGGTTGCCATACTTTGCTGCTCTCGCGCATAGGTCCCTCTATAACAAAGTGATAACAGGTTTTAGTTTGAGAGGAATACACGATAAAGTCAAACAAGCCAGATATTATATCGTGTCATAAAAATCATGCAGTTACGATGCATTGTAAACAATATGTTACATCGGGGTAGTGCTGAGAAAATCGCGCAGGGATTGGAAGCTCTTAAGACTACAGATAGGCTTAATGTAAAGGATTTGTTAATGGAGATGAGCCATGACCCAGTATCGTTCTAAACCCGTAAACCAGGAAGGCAGGGTTGAATGGAGCCGTGAAGAAGACGCCATTTGGCGAGATTTGGTAACACGACAAATGGGTGTGATCCAAAACAGAGCTTGTGAGGCTTATTTACACGGTTTGACGCTGCTTGATTTACCTCAAGACCGCGTTCCTCAGTTACCAGAAATTAATCGTGTCTTGATGGAGACAACAGGTTGGCAAGTGGAGCCCGTTCCCGCGCTTATTGATTTCGACCGATTTTTTAATCTACTCGGTAATAAGCGCTTTCCAGTCGCCACATTCTTGCGTACAAGAGATGAGTTCGATTACTTACAGGAGCCAGATTTCTTCCACGAAATATTTGGTCATTGCGCGATGTTAACCAACCCAGACTTTGCTGCATTTACCGAGCATTATGGTCAACTAGGGCAAGCCGCTACCCCAAAACAAAGAGCCTATCTCGCTCGCCTCTACTGGTTTACCGTAGAGTTTGGCTTAGTGAAAGAAGGGGACAAAACCAAAATTTACGGTGGTGGTATTCTTTCATCTCCTGGCGAAACCCTCTACGCATTAGAGAGTGATGCAGCAATTCGCGACCCATTTGAATTACAAACTGTGCTGAGAACGCCTTATCGTATCGACATCATGCAACCGAAGTACTACGTGATTGACGACTTTTCTCAACTTTTTAAAATCAGTCAGTTAAATTTATTGAAACAAGCCGATCTAGCGATTGAAGCTGGACTGCTTCCTCCACTTTTTGAACCAAAGGAACCTGCTCATGTTGAATGAACAAAAATGCGAAGCTTGTAGTATCGATGCAATTGCACTAAGCAAAGAAGAACAACAGTCTCTGCTTCTGCAATTGTCTGATTGGCAGATCATTGAAAGAGAAGATATACCTCAACTAGAAAAGGTGTATAAATTTAAGAACTTCAAACAAGCATGGGCTTTCAGTAACAAAATCGCGGAACTGGCAGAAGATGAGTTCCACCATCCTTCTATTTTGTTGGAATGGGGTAAGGTTACCGTAACGTGGTGGAGTCACTCTATCAAAGGTCTGCATAAAAACGATTTTATCTGCGCATCAAAGTGTGACGCGCTAGCATCGGCAGAGTAGGACATTACCTCATACAAAAAAACGCCCGGCTTACGTCGGGCGTTTTGGTTCTAAATGACTTTTACATTACTTTATAGATTGATTCGGAAGACGGATGTCGTGCCCGATACCTCATTGCCAACGGCGATAAAATGACCACCATTACGGGTAAAGTAATTAATGGATTCTGGACCTAAATCACCTGCTTTTGGATTGTAAGTGTCGTTCGCGCATTCGCCATCTTCCACTTCAGTACAAACTGGTTGGCTGTAATCACGACGGTTTACGTAATGCAGGAACTGCGCTTGTTTCGGGTCTGTGATGTCATAAATCATGATGCCGCCTTGACGCTCCAAGCCGATGAACGCGTAATGACGACCATTGATTTGTGCTACTTCAATTGCCTCTGGCTCAATGCCTTTGTCGTCACTGCGGTCATCCCCACTGTCATTGCTATCGTTGGTGCTGTTGAAGTTCTTACCTTCATTCATTAATGCGATGGTTGCGAAATCGTCACCACTATCGAAAACCAACTTGCCGTTTTCATCCCAAATCGAGAATGAACGCGCGCCAAATGATTGAACATTCTCTTGTGCAGAAAGCGTTTGTTCCGGCTTAATCACTTTTAAACGCGCGAGTTGTTTGTTGTCTTTTAGTGCCTCTGCCAATGGGTGTTCTGCTGCCACTTTCAGCTTCTTACCGCGCACTTCATCAATATGGCTTAAACAGGTTCCTTGCTCAGATGTATATTCATCTGTACCGAGGTAATCGTCTTCATCCCACATAAAGCCAGCTTTGTCGCACAGTTCTTGAGTGGTTGTGAATCCGTACTCACGCCCGTCGCCTTCATTTGCAGATACGATGTAAGTACTCCCATTCACTGAGTAGCTGTCGATAGTGTCAGGCATAAATAAGCCAACCAGTTGTGGGTAGCTTTTCAAGTTCCCAATGATTTTGTCTTTGTTGGATGCATCGAGTTTAGCGCCCGACCAAGACTTCTCACCTAAGCCAACAATTTTTTCTACCGATTTGCTCTCTGGATTGACGATTGCCATGGCGTTATTTTCTTGTAGCGCGACATAGATTTTACCGTTATCTGCAAAAGTGAGGTATTCAGGCTCTAGATCTTGTGCGACGGTGGCGTTTGGCCCCGAAATACGCACATTCATTGGGAGCTCTGCTTTTCGTGAACCATCAAATTCGTTAAAGCCAATTTGTGTCACTTCTGCTTGAGTAACACCAAGGCTCAGATCGATCAAAGTGATACTACCTTCAGGGTCAATGCTGTAATCGCTGTTTGGTTCTCCTTCATTAGCGGTTGCGATGTATCGGCCATCTTTTGAGAAGCCAACCATGTCTGGCAATGCGCCTGTTGGAAACGTCATGACTAATGACAAATCGTCGGAGCGGTACAAGCCAACAATACCATTCGCTTGTTTATTACTGTTTTCAATCGCAACTGCTACCAAACCATTGAATACAGCGACACTGTTTGCTGCGCCAATTTCAATGCCCGCTGCTTCGCCAGCGCTGTTGAGATCGATGAATGCGCTTTGCGTTGGTACGCCGTTGTCATCCATAGACATTACATCGACACGTTTTGCTTGAGCATTAACCACATAGAGCTTATCCGTACAAGCGTCATAACTGACGATTTCAGCTGCCGATGTGTCGAATGGAGCATCAGCAACGGATGTTCCGATAAACGTTAAACCTTGAATTGACGTTTCCCCAGTAACGGGGGCAGTGGTAGGTTTGCATTGTGTAGCGAATGAAGCCACGGTATCTTCGGGTTGTGATGAACACGCGATGGCAAGTGATGACAATGCGAGTACACCGATTGCCTTTAAAGGGGTGATCATGATATCTCCTTATCAATCCGATAGGTTGTCAATCAGCACGGGTTTTATGCTGCTGTCCATTTCCGCAACTGGAATGATAGAGCGCTGAATGACGTTTGATTTGGTAAGGCTCTGAATATATGTATGATTGATGACTCTTATATTGGCTTTTTATGAAACTAATGTGTCATCAATATGATGAAGTAGGGATAGAGGAATAATGGAATTAAAATCGTTTTTAGATTTATTGGCAGCGTCACCAGAGCAGGTCGAATTTGAAGCAACGATGGCGGTGATCGAAGATAACTATACGTTTGAGCCAACCGCTTTTGTAAATGGTGGGACACAAAACAATGCAGGCGAGAACAACGGTTCGTGTAAGATCTTCGCTTTCGGTTTGCTAAACAACCTCGACAAAGAAGCGACGCTAGCCTGCTTTGGCCGTTTTTATCGTGAAGATGTATTGCAGCATCCAGAGAACAGCGATCACCAGAATATTCGTAATTTTATGGTGACAGGGTGGGAAGGCATTAAGTTTGAAGCGTCCGCTTTAACCGCTAAATAAACACCAGTCAGAAAACGATGATCAGTAAGCCAGTCGTATTACGCGACTGGCTTTTTTTCTAGACATTTTCGGCACAAACACAGTTGGTTGGCGCTTGGCTTGGGTAAATCACGGGTTTCAATAGTAAAGCACCAGCATGTCTCTTTGCCTGCGGCGATATCACAATGGGCTTGAGTCCCGCACTCAGGACAACTGTGCGTTGAATCTTCTCCTGCGATTTGTTCGATAATCACATCTCGTTGGAGATCGGTTTTGTCTTTCCATTGGATGATTTCATCCATCGTCCGGTGACAACCAGAGCATATTCCGGCGTTATTTTTACATGCTGCTCGACAAGGTGACTTCATTGCTTTCTCGTTCTCATTTTTTATGCCGCGTACTCTAGCACAAAGCGAGTCAAGGCCGCCAAAATAAACGTGACTGCGATTTGCTGGTGAGGAGGGAGAACCAGTGTTACCCTTGGGCGAGTTACCTTAACTCTCTGTCACTTATGTTAGAAAAAGAAAACCTCATTAAACTCGCTAGAATGCAAATGCCATTTGGGAAATATGCAGGGCGAGTGTTAATCGACCTGCCTGAAGAATACTTACTGTGGTTTGATAAAAAGGGCTGGCCAAGCGGCGAGCTAGGAGATTTGCTCAAGCTATGTTTAGCGCTCAAAATTGAAGGCTTAGATAGTGTCGTGAAGCCTTTGAAGCGTATGTAACTAGCCACAGAAACTCCCACTCTTAATGAAAAGACTTATTATGAATTTTGATATCGATGCACTGAAACATCACCAATTGGTCGAAGATGGTAAACTAGAGGGATGTTACATTCATCAGCCAGCTCAAGGTAGCCAACACAATGACAAAGCTGTTTTGGCAGAGCGCCAAGCGTTGGAAAAGTTGGGATATAAGGTAATACAGGTTAAAGCTAAAGGCGGGACAACAACGTTTGCCGAGGCGATGCAAAAGCTTGCGAAGGAAACTGGTCACCTGCCTAAGGAGTAAGTGAGTGTAACCTGCCACAGCCTTACAAGTTCTCCCACCAGACTATTTTTTCATTCAAAAGAGCCAGACCGTTAGGCTGACTCTTTTTGGCCCCATTCAGTGCTATCACTGTATCCTTTTGGTGTGTGTCCCAATTAGATTATACCGTTTACAATTGAGAACGCTTATTAAGAGAAATAAGTATCCACGCAAATGTACATGCTTTATGAGTGATTTAACTATAGGAAATCTAGAGAAAGGATTAAAGAGTAGATTCTTCAGGATCTGCGTATAAAATAGAATCAAGAGCCCAATCGGATAAATCATAAGAGAAGGACTCTGTACCATGAAGCATTCCCCACATTGAGTTAATATTTCTTATATCCCAATTGCTTATGTCCTGATTAAAAGATTTGGCTCCGTAGAACATAATATAAGTACTATTCACTCCAGTAACATCCCAGTTGGAGATGTCTTGATTAAAATTCTCTGCTTGATAAAACATACCTTTCATGTAGTGCACAGAACCCGTGTTCCAAGATGAGATATCTCCATTAAATTTACTCGCTCCATGAAACATATACGACATATATCGTACACTAGTTGTATCCCATTCTGATAAGTCTTGGTTGAATTTTCTCGCCAGATAAAACATGTAGGACATATTTTCAACATTACTTACATCCCAGAGATTTATGCTATGATCGAATGATACAGCATTAGCAAACATACCTTCCATAGTCTTGACTTTGCTTACATTCCAGCTTGAGATATCCTGATCGAAAGACTTTGCCTTAGCAAACATTCCATTCATATCCTCAACCTTGCCAACGTTCCAGTTTGAAATATCTTGGTTAAAAGAGCTAGCACCACCGAACATAGTTCTCATATTGGTCACATTGGAGACATTCCATTTTGATAGGTCTTGATTAAAAGAGTCTGCTTTCCAAAACATTCCCGCCATGTTGGTTACATTACTAACATCCCAATTAGAAATATCCTGGTTAAAGGAATGCATTTCATAAAAAAGCTTACTCATATCTGTTATTTCAGAAGTATCAACGTTTGATATATCCTCCTTGAAGTAGAGCATCGCCTTAATATCATCGACAGTAACCTTCATTGGAAGAAATTTGGGTCTATGCTCATCCGTCAGCGCTGAAGTCATTTCATCATCATCGTAATTGAAAGTCATATAGTTGGCCACATTCAAGACATTCCAAGCACTCAAGTCCTGATTAAAGGTCCTAGCCGCAAAGAACATGGCTGTCATATCCGTCACATTACTAACATTCCACCCCGATATGTTCTGGTTGAAAGAATGAGTATGGCTAAACATATTGGTCATATTGGTAACGTTACTAACATCCCATCCAGAGATATCCTGATTAAACGCTTTAGCATCATGAAACATATAGGACATGTTAGTAACGTTACTAACATCCCATCTAGAGATATCTTGGTTAAATGTATGCCTATGAGCAAAAAGTCTACTCATATCTTTAATTTTAGAAACATCTACCTGAGTTACATCTCTACCTGCTTTGATCATTTCAACCAATTCTTGCCGCATAAGCGGATGTGTTGGGGTAGCTTCTTTTTCGCAGCCTGCCAGTAAAAATAATCCTATCAAAAGAATTGGCTGTAACTTCTGCATTATCTTCCCTTATTCAATAAAACTTAACCTGTTGTATATTATGTCTATTCTACTATAAAAAACAGACGAAGCTTTCCATATACAAGGTGCCCCTCTAAATTTTAGTTGACCACTACAACACAACTGTTCAGCATATGTTTTATTTTTAAACTCCATATCAGCAATGGCTAACATACTTACAGTATCTGTTTATATTAGCCTCAATGTTGTTTCTAATGACTTATCCCCAATCATCAAATGAATGATTGGTACGTTCACGTCATTATGTTCCAGTCATACTGCAAAAGTGCTTCTACCGATTAGTATGCTAGGATGCTCACCATCTTTTAACCGCAAAGAATTTTGTTAACTGTCCATTCTTCTTCACAATATCACGAACTTGGATGCGATATATCTCTAGTGTTGTCATTCCACTATCCAAGAATAACCTCATTAGACAAGCATTTAGCTCTGGTATTTAGGTAATGACCTTGAAGAGTCAAGCTTTGCCTTTATCCTCGGTGAGCGTGGGTAGTGCCATGTGTGTTATTTCCTGTTTTACATCAAGAAACACACACGCTAGCAGTGGCAAGCTAAGAAATCAGTGATCTAGATATTGGTGTGGTTGGCTTTAAGGGAAAACTGAATGATTGTCATTGCTCATTCATTTGCAATGAATAAAAATTTTTTATAGGCCAAAATTAAGTAACGTCAGGCGGAGCATGTGAACTAAAACGCTTTTGTCCAGAAATTTTACCGTGGGCAACTTCTAACGCAAAAGTGCCCCAAAACTCGCTAGACCAAACACTCTAGAAGATCTGTGTCGTTCATTTTACCCTACGAAAAGTTATCCGATAGAATGTAACCCAACACTATTGAGCCTTCATTGTGCCTGTTTGGTCTGTCAAATTGTCTATTTAACTGGTTAAATCATCAGGTAATCTTTTTGAGGATGATAAATAACTGAAAATATTGTTATTATCCTTTTTATTTATCAGTAAAACCGACTCCCATGAGATATGAATCCGCTCCGTAGCCCAAAAAGAAAGACAAGAAACAACTAGAGAACGAGTAGCTCGCCAACGTCGAGAGCGCAGGAAGAGGGAAGAGTTGAGGTATACCGCGAGCGATGAAAAGCGAAGGACAGAAATTAGAGAGAGGGTTCTTAGAGATAGACAAGAGGCTGGATTAGGTCAAATCTCTCAAGGTTTAAAAACGCCT